>NZ_JARAYQ010000203.1:0-16088 GCF_033794505.1 Streptomyces sp. MB09-01
CTGTATTTGTTTATCAGGTTCCGGCGCCTGGCTGCTGCTGGTGGCGAGGTTGCGCGCCGGGCCTCCGGCGAACCAGCTCCCCGGAGGCCCGGCGCGCAACCTCGCCACCAGCAGCAGCCAGGCGCTCACCACACCGAATCAGCCCAACCCCCCGGCCACGCAGGCAACGAGGCGCCATCAGCCCCGCCACCAGATCCCGACCCAGCCGGCAGTCTCGCCGCGCCAGCAGCAGCTCCGGCAGCGCCTAGACCGCGGCACCCAAAGGCAGCCCGGTACACGCCACGTCCCGACCGCGACCCCGCGGCGGCCCAGCGACGCGTCCCTGAGCCACAACGAGGAACGGGAGTTGAACATCCGTCGCCGTCGTCAGCGCCGCTCATGAAGAAGAAGTTCAAGGGGTGGCTGGCCGGCATCGCGGGCCTGCTCGGCCTGGCGCTCGTTCTGCTGGCGGCCATCGGAGCCCACGTGGCCGGCCTCGGCCAGAGCGAAGCCGAGGCCGCCGCAGCGGCAGCCAGCTGCCCCGCTGGCGGCCAGCCCGGCCTCGACCCGGACACTGCCGAGATAGCCCGCAAGGTCAAGGCGATGCTCGCCGGGAGCGGCGACGTGAACGTCCCCGGCCTCGACGAGCCCACGAAGCAGATCCCCAACGCCAAGGTCATCGTCGCGACCGGCATCCAGAAGCGGGTGCCGGCCCGCGGCCAGGTCGTCGCCCTCGCCACCGCCCTCCAGGAGTCCACCCTTATCAACCTCGACCACGGCGACCGCGACTCGCTCGGCCTGTTCCAACAGCGGCCCTCCCAGGGCTGGGGAACCCGCGAGCAGATCATGGACCCCGTCTACTCCTCCGGGAAGTTCTACGACGGGCTCGTGAAGATAAAGGACTGGGAACAGATGCCCGTGACCGTGGCCGCGCAGAAGGTCCAGCGGTCCGGCTTCCCCGACGCGTACGCCAAGCACGAGCCCCTCGCGACCGCCCTCCAGCAGGCCATCGCCCCAACCCTCGGCGCTGCTCCCGTCGGCCCGATGCCGGGGCAATCCGGTCTCGGCGGCGGCTTCGGCCCGGGAAGGTGCGCCGGACAGGGCGCCGGCCACGTCGACTTCGGGAAAATCCCGCCCGGCTCGTTGCCGGAGGGCTACCAGATCCCGGCCAACGCGCCGATGCAGGTGCAGACCGCGATCCGCTGGGCGCTGGGCCAGCTCGGCACCATGTACCAGTGGGGCGGCAGCTGCACCAACCCCCACGGCAGTGACCCATCCGAGCGCTGCGACTGCTCCTCTCTGACCCAGCGCGCGTACGGAGTGGCCGGCAAGGAGATCACCCGCACCACCTACACGCAGATACACGACGGACGAGCGGTCCCGGTCGGCGCCATTGCTCCCGGCGATCTGCTCTTCGCCCGGGGCACGGCTGACGCCCCTGAGCACGTAGCCATGGCCATCGGATACGGCTACGTCGTGCATGCGCCCCGGACAGGCCGGCCCGTCTCCGTGGTCCAACAAGGGGAACTCGGCCCCATCCTTGTCGTCCGGCGCATCGTCGGCTGAAACGGCCTGTGCCCGCCCCGAACATCTTGGGGCGGGCACAGGACGGCGGTCAGCGCTGGATGGTCACGCAGGGCCGCTCGCTGCGATGCTCGAACCTGGAGCAGATCCGGTCTCCGTGCCGGTAGGACTTGTTCACCGGCCAAGCGACGACCTCGAACTTGTGCCCGCCGTACTCCACCGACTCGGTGGCCTTCCAGGACCCCACGGTCTGTACGCGCTTGCTGCCCCGCAGCAGGAAGGTCTCGGCCCGGGCGCCCGGGTACCAGCCGTTCAGGGTGGCCCGTACTTCCTTCACCTTCAGGCCTTCGCCGATCACGCCGACGCCCACCGGGCCCTTGTCCGCTCCACCGCTCGCCAACGCCGGAGTCGTACCGGCCAGCAGCAGAGCGGCCGCAGTCATGTAGATCGCTTTCCTCATGACGAGATCAACGGCGCCGACGCCGTGAAGGGCACTGGCCAGTCCCGGCCGAACCCGCCAGGCACCCCTCATTCGTCAAGGGATGGCAAAGCGTTCGGACGCGATGTCTGGATCGGCCTCGAATTCTTACTTGGTCCAGGTGAAGGGCTTCTTCCCACCCTCCTGGAGGCACCGTGCACGACACCGCCCCGTCCCAGCCGACCTCGGTCCGGTCGACATGAGCCTGCCGGACCTGCCGGTCGACGCGCTCCTCGCCCAGCTCCAGGCCGTCATGAGCGCGGCCGTACCGTACCTCGTCGCCCTCAGCGTTCTCGGGGCGGCGGTCTGGGTGTGGGGGACGATCCGGCGCGCGGCGCTCGTCCGGGAAGCGCTCGCCGATCGAGTCCAGGTCGAGGTGATCCCCACCAGCACGTTCGACCCCGGTGAAGGCGAAGTCAGCCGCTGGGCCCGCCAGCTCGGACGCGTGCACTACGCCGCCGACGGTGTCCCGGCCCGCGGATCGGCGGTGCGCCTGCGGTACACCGCCGTGGAGGGACAGATGCGCTGCTACATCGAAGGCCCGGCCGCCGCGGCCGCGATCCTGAACATGCCCGGCTTCGCCGAGGTCGAGGTCCGAACCCAGCACGGCCAGGCCGACATCCGACCCGTCCGCTTCAACGGCCCGGGAGGAACGACGTGACCGCCGTCATCTCCCTCGCCAAGCCGGCGCCGACGACTACCGCCCAGGCGAGCGCGCGCCGGTACGTCCAGCGCGCCGAGCTCGCCCTGGGCCTGCCCGACTACAAAGCCCTCGCCTCCCTCGGCCTGAGCCCCGACCCGCTCCAGCAACTGGCCGCGGCCATGGCCTCCGTGCGCACCGAGGACGGGGAGAAGGCGGAGGCGGTCTTCGACCTCGTCCCCGTCTCCGAGCAGCGCCTGGCCCGCCGCCGACGCCGCCTGATGGCCCGGGCCGCCCGCCGGGGCCCGTCCGCGTACGGCGAGCGCCTCACCAGCGGCCTCGGCGGAGGCGGCTTCTGGGGCTCGGCGACCTCCGCTTGGTCCGGCGGTGCCGACGCTTCCAACCGCTCCGAGCGGATCCCGCGGCAGACCGACCTGCGCGACGGCGTCGGCAAGCTCGAACCGTCCGCCGGGGCGGTGTTCGCCGTGCAGATCCTGCTGCGTACCGAGGCCGCCCACCCGCAGCTGGCCCTGGCCCGGATGCACCAGCTGATCGCCGCGCTGTCAATGACCTCGGGGGAGAACTACCTCAAGGCCCACCGGCCCCGCCGATGGGCGATCGGCAAGTTCGAGCGCCGGTTCGCGAGCGGGGAGTTCGCCCCGCATCGCCGGCAGTGGCTGACGGTGCCCGAGCTGGCCGGCTGGCTCAAGCCGCCGACGGTGAAGTGCACCGCCTCCAGCGTGGTCCGCACCGGCGGCCTGGTCCCGCCGGCCCCGGCCGACCTCCCCGTCTACACCGGGCAGCGCGACCTGATCCCGCTCGGTGCCGTGGTCTACCCCGACGGCCGCGAGCGGATCGCGGGCGCCCGGGTCCAGGACCTCCTCTTCGGCCTCCAGCTCGGCAAGGCCGGCCACGGCAAGACGGAAGAAGCCCTCGTCCAATGCATCGCGATGGCGCACTCCGGCTACGGCTGCTGGTTCCTCGACCCGCACGGCGAGGGCTGGGCCCGCGCGAAGCCCTACCTCGCGCACCCGGAGATTCTCGACCGGATCTGGGAGATCAACCTCGCCAAGGCCGCCCCGGACCAGCCCGTCGTCTCCTGGAACCCCTTGTCGATGGAGGGCCGCCCCCTTTCCGACGTCCAGGACATCGTCCGCTCCGTCACCGAGGGCATCGCCGCAGCGCAGGACTGGGGCGACAACGCACCCCGCGCCCGGACCATCCTGGCGCGTGCCTCCCAGGCGCTGGCCCTGCTCAACCTCCAGGCCGTCCAGGCCGGCCACCCCGAGGCGCAGTGCACGCTCTTCCAGCTGCGCACCTGGCTCACCGACGAGGACTGGCGCGAAGGACTCCTGCGCAAGCTGCCCGACCGTGTCCGCGCGTACTGGGAGCTGACCTTCCCCAAGCTCGGCCCCGATGCGGTGCCGACCGTCACCTACGCCATCGACCGCCTCGACACCTCGCAATCCCTCCAGGGCTTCTTCGGCAGCCCCCGCTCCGCGTACGACGTCCGGCACGCCATGGACACCGGCAAGGTTGTCTTCGTCTGCCCGTCCGGCAGCGAGAGCGATGCCCTGGTCAGCTGCCTGCTCATCCACGACCTGCACCGCGCCGGCCTCTCCCGGCAGGACACCCCGCGCGAGCAGCGGAAGACCTTCTGGGCGTGGGGTGACGAGCTCACCACACTCGACTCCTCCAGCAAGGGGTTCCTCGCCGCCATCGCCGAGCAGCTGCGCAAATATGAGGTCCGCTTCATCGGCATGACGCAGATGGTGCTCCGGCTCTCCGCCATCACCCGCCAGGCCCTGCTGCAAAACCAGAGCTGGCTCAGCGCCTGCGCCGCGGACTACGACGAGGCCGCCTTCGTCGCCAAGAGGTGGAACGGCCACGTGAGCCCCGAGACGATCACTGAACTGCCGAAGTACCACTACGTGATGTCCGTGAACCTCAACGGCGCCAGGACCACGCCCTTCCGGGTCCGCGGCCTGCCCGTGGACGAGGTCTTCGCGCACTACAAGACCCCGGCCGACGTCCCCGCTCTCGACCAGGCGATCGACAACAACCTCAACCGCCGCCCGCTCGGCGACATCCTCGCCGACCTGGAAGAGCTCGACGCCGTCGTCCTCGCCCACCACACCGGCCGGCGCCCCGGCGGCCCGAGCGCCGGCGACCCCACCAGCGTCATCGACTAGAAGAAGGGGAGCACCCCATGCCCTACCCGCACTCCGCCCCCACCGGGCTGGGCTCAGTCGCCCAGCAGGCCGCCCAGGTCCTCTATCAGCACCGTCTGGTCTCAACGATGCAGCTTCACCGACTCGTCACCCCGCACCACACCCGCTCCGAGTTTCTGCGCCGCCAGCTTCACACCCTCCGCCAGGCCGGCTTCGCCGAGGCCGTAGGCCGGCGCAGCGCCGGCCAGACACAGCTGCTGTGGTGGCTGACGGAGAAGGGGGCGCAGTCCGTCGAGGCCGTGGGCGTGCTCCAGCCGCGCGCGTACCGGATGAGCCCGGAGGCCGCGCTCGGCCCGCTCCAGGAGCACACCCTCGCGGTCGTCGAAACCGGAGCCGCCTTCGTCGAGCACGCGCGCCGCCTCGGCCACGAGTGCGGCCCCCTGGACTGGTCTCCTGAGATCGCCCACTACTACCGCGACGAATCCCGCCCGGGGGAGGAGCTGTGCCTCGTCCCGGACGCCGTCCTCAACTACGTCCACACCCAAGGCAAGCAGCGCACCCTGCTCACGTTCTTCGTGGAGGTCGACCGCACCCAGATGACGATCGCCCGCCTCGCCCAGAAACTGCACGCGTACGCCGCCTACCACGAGTACGCGCCCCAGCCCCAGACAGCCAAGGGCAACCGCGGCCCCCGGCGCCAGGCCGCGACGCCGGCCTGGCGCTACCGATACCCGGCGTTCCCCCGACTCCTACTCGTACTGACCGGAGCCTCCGAGGACCGCCTCGCCCGCCGAATCGCCGACCTGCGCAGCCTCGCCGCCAGCGACCCCGCACTCGCCTCCACCGCGCTGCGTGTCGGCGTCACCACCCTCGACCAGCTCCGCAACCACGGCCCCTTCGAGCCCGTCTTCACACCGGTCCTCGGTGGAGCCGAACCTGTTGACGCCTGGCTGTCAGGGCCTCTTGTCCGCGCCGCCTGATCCTGGAGGAACAACCCAGAAAAGACGGATACAGGGGGGTTCGCGCCGTGCCTGGCGTGGAGACCGTGCTGCGAGCGCTCCGTGGTTTGTGGAGCACGTCATCCGCTGGATGGTCGGTGGCTGAGGTTTTCGGGGGCAGCCCCCGAACCCCCGGCTCGGCATGTTCCCGCCCCGCCCTAGGGGGCGTGTCGGGCCCACGCGGAGCGGTGAGCATTCGGGCCGGTGCAAACGAGACCCCACGATGTGGCCGATGAGCGTGTCGTTTTAATGGTGGCGTGGCTGAGGTCAGAGGTGGTGCAGGTGGCCACTGACCGCAGTCGTTAGACGACCTCGCCGTTGGGGCGCGCATTCGGTGGTGCAGGTTCGAACGGGGTAGGTACGGCAGCAGCGTGAGGGTTGCTCACCCTAGGGCCTGCTGCCGAGGACGTTGGGAACTGGCTGCATCGCGAACAGCCGCGTCACAGCAAGCTGTCGACTGACCGCTGGCGTGTGTGTTGCTGTCTCTTAGTAAGAGAGCGCGACTTCAGCACCTCTCTGACCTGCATCTTTTCGTGGCCTAGCAGTCCTGGCGGACACACTTGGGGGTCAAATCTGTTAACCCAGCCATGACACTTCCCTTCAAAACTTAACGTGACGGAAAGCCAGAAACCTGGGTGAGGCCTATGGAGAAAACCCAGGCCAGAGAGGTGCACAGACCTCCGCACTACCCGCGAGATGGATGCGGAGGGACGGGCCAGATTGGGCATGTGTGTCGCGAGGACTCGCGAAACTTAACCGTAAGGCAAGTTATGGCTCCGATCCGCGTCGGAACTTTCGCTGGGGGAAAGTCCTGCTGCGTGTCGCACCCGCTACCCGTGAAGCCCCCTCGATGAAGCCCTCAGAACTTAACCTGGTAGAAAGTTCCGGATGTGGAGGGGCGCCGAAACTTTCCGTGGTGGAAAGTTCCGGCGCCCCTCCATGGACGCGCCCCGCGACTTGCATAGGCGACGCGCCGTCAAAACTTAAGCTGACGGAAACTTTTGGGATAGGCTCCCTCTGCCTGAACAGCAGAGGAGGGCTCAGTGACGCCTGAACCGCCGGCGCGAGCACAGCGCCGGCCCAACCAGACCCCGCCCGCCGAGGGGCCCAAGAACGGCGACGATGTCCTCGACGACATCGTCAGCCTGCTGGCCGGCCACATCGGGCACACGCCGAACGTCGCCCCTGCACCCGCCAGGCGCAGGGCGACCCGTGGGGGGCCCAAGGTCCAGATCCATATCGACTACAGCGACACTGACCCTCGCAGCATCCACACCATGGCTGGCGAGATCGGCTACAGCATCACCTCCAACTGGTTTGCCCAGTGGATGGCCAAGCTGCTTGTGGCCGGAGTCCTCTCCCGATCCCGGGCCGCAGTCTTCCTGTTCGTCGCTGGCGGACAGAAGAAGGGCACCGGTATCGCTTCGTACACCCAGCAGCAGATCACCGACGGACTCAACGAGTTGCTGGACGACATTCCCGGCGCCAAGAGGATCACGCGTCCGACTGTCAACAAGGCCGTCCGGACGCTCATCGAGTGGGGCTGGTTGGAGAGTGCTGGCTACGGCCGCATCCGCCTGAACGTCACGCTCTGGTTCGCTGGTAACAGCGGCGAGCAGAAGAACGTCTTGGAGGAGATCGCTTCAGACCACGGGGATGAGCCCGAAGCCTTCCCCCACAAGGTCGGCCCGAAGTACCTGCCGGGCCAGCAGATGCTTGACTTTGAGGAAACGCCTGCCAGGGGAGCGGCGGGGTGACCTGCGCCTGCATATCTCGACGACACGACCAAGGAGACCCCACCCGATGCCCAAGCCTGTGATGTCCCCACTCGTGACCGAACGGATCTGGGCGCTTCCGATCGGTGCGGCCGCGGTGAAGTTCCTGTCCTACCTGGTCTTTCGCAGTGAGACCGGTACGGGCAACCTGCCCTCGCAGCAGGCGATGTCGGCCGAGTACAAGGTCAGCCCGGCAGCCGTGAGCAAGCTTCTGGACCCCCTGTTCGAGCTGAACGTGGTGCTGCGTACACCCAGTGAGCGCAGTCGACGCGCCAACAGCTACAGCCTGCATCCGCTTGCCGCCCGATACGAGAGCGCTGAGGCCATGGACGAGGCCTTCGCTCAGGCTCTGGAAGACATGCGCTCGGGCAAGCTCATGCCCTTGAAGCTGCCCGAATACCAGACCGTTCCACCCGTGCAGGGAACCCCCAAGCTCCGCAGCGTCGCATAGCCAAGAGCAAGAAGAAAGCCCCCACCGCGCGGTGGGGGCTTTCTTCTTGCTCTTGGCTATGCGACGCTGCGGAGCTTGGGGGTTCCCTGCACGGGTGGAACGGTCTGGTATTCGGGCAGCTTCAAGGGCATGAGCTTGCCCGAGCGCATGTCTTCCAGAGCCTGAGCGAAGGCCTCGTCCATGGCCTCAGCGCTCTCGTATCGGGCGGCAAGCGGATGCAGGCTGTAGCTGTTGGCGCGTCGACTGCGCTCACTGGGTGTACGCAGCACCACGTTCAGCTCGAACAGGGGGTCCAGAAGCTTGCTCACGGCTGCCGGGCTGACCTTGTACTCGGCCGACATCGCCTGCTGCGAGGGCAGGTTGCCCGTACCGGTCTCACTGCGAAAGACCAGGTAGGACAGGAACTTCACCGCGGCCGCACCGATCGGAAGCGCCCAGATCCGTTCGGTCACGAGTGGGGACATCACAGGCTTGGGCATCGGGTGGGGTCTCCTTGGTCGTGTCGTCGAGATATGCAGGCGCAGGTCACCCCGCCGCTCCCCTGGCAGGCGTTTCCTCAAAGTCAAGCATCTGCTGGCCCGGCAGGTACTTCGGGCCGACCTTGTGGGGGAAGGCTTCGGGCTCATCCCCGTGGTCTGAAGCGATCTCCTCCAAGACGTTCTTCTGCTCGCCGCTGTTACCAGCGAACCAGAGCGTGACGTTCAGGCGGATGCGGCCGTAGCCAGCACTCTCCAACCAGCCCCACTCGATGAGCGTCCGGACGGCCTTGTTGACAGTCGGACGCGTGATCCTCTTGGCGCCGGGAATGTCGTCCAGCAACTCGTTGAGTCCGTCGGTGATCTGCTGCTGGGTGTACGAAGCGATACCGGTGCCCTTCTTCTGTCCGCCAGCGACGAACAGGAAGACTGCGGCCCGGGATCGGGAGAGGACTCCGGCCACAAGCAGCTTGGCCATCCACTGGGCAAACCAGTTGGAGGTGATGCTGTAGCCGATCTCGCCAGCCATGGTGTGGATGCTGCGAGGGTCAGTGTCGCTGTAGTCGATATGGATCTGGACCTTGGGCCCCCCACGGGTCGCCCTGCGCCTGGCGGGTGCAGGGGCGACGTTCGGCGTGTGCCCGATGTGGCCGGCCAGCAGGCTGACGATGTCGTCGAGGACATCGTCGCCGTTCTTGGGCCCCTCGGCGGGCGGGGTCTGGTTGGGCCGGCGCTGTGCTCGCGCCGGCGGTTCAGGCGTCACTGAGCCCTCCTCTGCTGTTCAGGCAGAGGGAGCCTATCCCAAAAGTTTCCGTCAGCTTAAGTTTTGACGGCGCGTCGCCTATGCAAGTCGCGGGGCGCGTCCATGGAGGGGCGCCGGAACTTTCCACCACGGAAAGTTTCGGCGCCCCTCCACATCCGGAACTTTCTACCAGGTTAAGTTCTGAGGGCTTCATCGAGGGGGCTTCACGGGTAGCGGGTGCGACACGCAGCAGGACTTTCCCCCAGCGAAAGTTCCGACGCGGATCGGAGCCATAACTTGCCTTACGGTTAAGTTTCGCGAGTCCTCGCGACACACATGCCCAATCTGGCCCGTCCCTCCGCATCCATCTCGCGGGTAGTGCGGAGGTCTGTGCACCTCTCTGGCCTGGGTTTTCTCCATAGGCCTCACCCAGGTTTCTGGCTTTCCGTCACGTTAAGTTTTGAAGGGAAGTGTCATGGCTGGGTTAACAGATTTGACCCCCAAGTGTGTCCGCCAGGACTGCTAGGCCACGAAAAGATGCAGGTCAGAGAGGTGCTGAAGTCGCGCTCTCTTACTAAGAGACAGCAACACACACGCCAGCGGTCAGTCGACAGCTTGCTGTGACGCGGCTGTTCGCGATGCAGCCAGTTCCCAACGTCCTCGGCAGCAGGCCCTAGGGTGAGCAACCCTCACGCTGCTGCCGTACCTACCCCGTTCGAACCTGCACCACCGAATGCGCGCCCCAACGGCGAGGTCGTCTAACGACTGCGGTCAGTGGCCACCTGCACCACCTCTGACCTCAGCCACGCCACCATTAAAACGACACGCTCATCGGCCACATCGTGGGGTCTCGTTTGCACCGGCCCGAATGCTCACCGCTCCGCGTGGGCCCGACACGCCCCCTAGGGCGGGGCGGGAACATGCCGAGCCGGGGGTTCGGGGGCTGCCCCCGAAAACCTCAGCCACCGACCATCCAGCGGATGACGTGCTCCACAAACCACGGAGCGCTCGCAGCACGGTCTCCACGCCAGGCACGGCGCGAACCCCCCTGTATCCGTCTTTTCTGGGTTGTTCCTCCAGGATCAGGCGGCGCGGACAAGAGGCCCTGACAGCCAGGCGTCAACAGGTTCGGCTCCACCGAGGACCGGTGTGAAGACGGGCTCGAAGGGGCCGTGGTTGCGGAGCTGGTCGAGGGTGGTGACGCCGACACGCAGCGCGGTGGAGGCGAGTGCGGGGTCGCTGGCGGCGAGGCTGCGCAGGTCGGCGATTCGGCGGGCGAGGCGGTCCTCGGAGGCTCCGGTCAGTACGAGTAGGAGTCGGGGGAACGCCGGGTATCGGTAGCGCCAGGCCGGCGTCGCGGCCTGGCGCCGGGGGCCGCGGTTGCCCTTGGCTGTCTGGGGCTGGGGCGCGTACTCGTGGTAGGCGGCGTACGCGTGCAGTTTCTGGGCGAGGCGGGCGATCGTCATCTGGGTGCGGTCGACCTCCACGAAGAACGTGAGCAGGGTGCGCTGCTTGCCTTGGGTGTGGACGTAGTTGAGGACGGCGTCCGGGACGAGGCACAGCTCCTCCCCCGGGCGGGATTCGTCGCGGTAGTAGTGGGCGATCTCAGGAGACCAGTCCAGGGGGCCGCACTCGTGGCCGAGGCGGCGCGCGTGCTCGACGAAGGCGGCTCCGGTTTCGACGACCGCGAGGGTGTGCTCCTGGAGCGGGCCGAGCGCGGCCTCCGGGCTCATCCGGTACGCGCGCGGCTGGAGCACGCCCACGGCCTCGACGGACTGCGCCCCCTTCTCCGTCAGCCACCACAGCAGCTGTGTCTGGCCGGCGCTGCGCCGGCCTACGGCCTCGGCGAAGCCGGCCTGGCGGAGGGTGTGAAGCTGGCGGCGCAGAAACTCGGAGCGGGTGTGGTGCGGGGTGACGAGTCGGTGAAGCTGCATCGTTGAGACCAGACGGTGCTGATAGAGGACCTGGGCGGCCTGCTGGGCGACTGAGCCCAGCCCGGTGGGGGCGGAGTGCGGGTAGGGCATGGGGTGCTCCCCTTCTTCTAGTCGATGACGCTGGTGGGGTCGCCGGCGCTCGGGCCGCCGGGGCGCCGGCCGGTGTGGTGGGCGAGGACGACGGCGTCGAGCTCTTCCAGGTCGGCGAGGATGTCGCCGAGCGGGCGGCGGTTGAGGTTGTTGTCGATCGCCTGGTCGAGAGCGGGGACGTCGGCCGGGGTCTTGTAGTGCGCGAAGACCTCGTCCACGGGCAGGCCGCGGACCCGGAAGGGCGTGGTCCTGGCGCCGTTGAGGTTCACGGACATCACGTAGTGGTACTTCGGCAGTTCAGTGATCGTCTCGGGGCTCACGTGGCCGTTCCACCTCTTGGCGACGAAGGCGGCCTCGTCGTAGTCCGCGGCGCAGGCGCTGAGCCAGCTCTGGTTTTGCAGCAGGGCCTGGCGGGTGATGGCGGAGAGCCGGAGCACCATCTGCGTCATGCCGATGAAGCGGACCTCATATTTGCGCAGCTGCTCGGCGATGGCGGCGAGGAACCCCTTGCTGGAGGAGTCGAGTGTGGTGAGCTCGTCACCCCACGCCCAGAAGGTCTTCCGCTGCTCGCGCGGGGTGTCCTGCCGGGAGAGGCCGGCGCGGTGCAGGTCGTGGATGAGCAGGCAGCTGACCAGGGCATCGCTCTCGCTGCCGGACGGGCAGACGAAGACAACCTTGCCGGTGTCCATGGCGTGCCGGACGTCGTACGCGGAGCGGGGGCTGCCGAAGAAGCCCTGGAGGGATTGCGAGGTGTCGAGGCGGTCGATGGCGTAGGTGACGGTCGGCACCGCATCGGGGCCGAGCTTGGGGAAGGTCAGCTCCCAGTACGCGCGGACACGGTCGGGCAGCTTGCGCAGGAGTCCTTCGCGCCAGTCCTCGTCGGTGAGCCAGGTGCGCAGCTGGAAGAGCGTGCACTGCGCCTCGGGGTGGCCGGCCTGGACGGCCTGGAGGTTGAGCAGGGCCAGCGCCTGGGAGGCACGCGCCAGGATGGTCCGGGCGCGGGGTGCGTTGTCGCCCCAGTCCTGCGCTGCGGCGATGCCCTCGGTGACGGAGCGGACGATGTCCTGGACGTCGGAAAGGGGGCGGCCCTCCATCGACAAGGGGTTCCAGGAGACGACGGGCTGGTCCGGGGCGGCCTTGGCGAGGTTGATCTCCCAGATCCGGTCGAGAATCTCCGGGTGCGCGAGGTAGGGCTTCGCGCGGGCCCAGCCCTCGCCGTGCGGGTCGAGGAACCAGCAGCCGTAGCCGGAGTGCGCCATCGCGATGCATTGGACGAGGGCTTCTTCCGTCTTGCCGTGGCCGGCCTTGCCGAGCTGGAGGCCGAAGAGGAGGTCCTGGACCCGGGCGCCCGCGATCCGCTCGCGGCCGTCGGGGTAGACCACGGCACCGAGCGGGATCAGGTCGCGCTGCCCGGTGTAGACGGGGAGGTCGGCCGGGGCCGGCGGGACCAGGCCGCCGGTGCGGACCACGCTGGAGGCGGTGCACTTCACCGTCGGCGGCTTGAGCCAGCCGGCCAGCTCGGGCACCGTCAGCCACTGCCGGCGATGCGGGGCGAACTCCCCGCTCGCGAACCGGCGCTCGAACTTGCCGATCGCCCATCGGCGGGGCCGGTGGGCCTTGAGGTAGTTCTCCCCCGAGGTCATTGACAGCGCGGCGATCAGCTGGTGCATCCGGGCCAGGGCCAGCTGCGGGTGGGCGGCCTCGGTACGCAGCAGGATCTGCACGGCGAACACCGCCCCGGCGGACGGTTCGAGCTTGCCGACGCCGTCGCGCAGGTCGGTCTGCCGCGGGATCCGCTCGGAGCGGTTGGAAGCGTCGGCACCGCCGGACCAAGCGGAGGTCGCCGAGCCCCAGAAGCCGCCTCCGCCGAGGCCGCTGGTGAGGCGCTCGCCGTACGCGGACGGGCCCCGGCGGGCGGCCCGGGCCATCAGGCGGCGTCGGCGGCGGGCCAGGCGCTGCTCGGAGACGGGGACGAGGTCGAAGACCGCCTCCGCCTTCTCCCCGTCCTCGGTGCGCACGGAGGCCATGGCCGCGGCCAGTTGCTGGAGCGGGTCGGGGCTCAGGCCGAGGGAGGCGAGGGCTTTGTAGTCGGGCAGGCCCAGGGCGAGCTCGGCGCGCTGGACGTACCGGCGCGCGCTCGCCTGGGCGGTAGTCGTCGGCGCCGGCTTGGCGAGGGAGATGACGGCGGTCACGTCGTTCCTCCCGGGCCGTTGAAGCGGACGGGTCGGATGTCGGCCTGGCCGTGCTGGGTTCGGACCTCGACCTCGGCGAAGCCGGGCATGTTCAGGATCGCGGCCGCGGCGGCCGGGCCTTCGATGTAGCAGCGCATCTGTCCCTCCACGGCGGTGTACCGCAGGCGCACCGCCGATCCGCGGGCCGGGACACCGTCGGCGGCGTAGTGCACGCGTCCGAGCTGGCGGGCCCAGCGGCTGACTTCGCCTTCACCGGGGTCGAACGTGCTGGTGGGGATCACCTCGACCTGGACTCGATCGGCGAGCGCTTCCCGGACGAGCGCCGCGCGCCGGATCGTCCCCCACACCCAGACCGCCGCCCCGAGAACGCTGAGGGCGACGAGGTACGGTACGGCCGCGCTCATGACGGCCTGGAGCTGGGCGAGGAGCGCGTCGACCGGCAGGTCCGGCAGGCTCATGTCGACCGGACCGAGGTCGGCTGGGACGGGGCGGTGTCGTGCACGGTGCCTCCAGGAGGGTGGGAAGAAGCCCTTCACCTGGACCAAGTAAGAATTCGAGGCCGATCCAGACATCGCGTCCGAACGCTTTGCCATCCCTTGACGAATGAGGGGTGCCTGGCGGGTTCGGCCGGGACTGGCCAGTGCCCTTCACGGCGTCGGCGCCGTTGATCTCGTCATGAGGAAAGCGATCTACATGACTGCGGCCGCTCTGCTGCTGGCCGGTACGACTCCGGCGTTGGCGAGCGGTGGAGCGGACAAGGGCCCGGTGGGCGTCGGCGTGATCGGCGAAGGCCTGAAGGTGAAGGAAGTACGGGCCACCCTGAACGGCTGGTACCCGGGCGCCCGGGCCGAGACCTTCCTGCTGCGGGGCAGCAAGCGCGTACAGACCGTGGGGTCCTGGAAGGCCACCGAGTCGGTGGAGTACGGCGGGCACAAGTTCGAGGTCGTCGCTTGGCCGGTGAACAAGTCCTACCGGCACGGAGACCGGATCTGCTCCAGGTTCGAGCATCGCAGCGAGCGGCCCTGCGTGACCATCCAGCGCTGACCGCCGTCCTGTGCCCGCCCCAAGATGTTCGGGGCGGGCACAGGCCGTTTCAGCCGACGATGCGCCGGACGACAAGGATGGGGCCGAGTTCCCCTTGTTGGACCACGGAGACGGGCCGGCCTGTCCGGGGCGCATGCACGACGTAGCCGTATCCGATGGCCATGGCTACGTGCTCAGGGGCGTCAGCCGTGCCCCGGGCGAAGAGCAGATCGCCGGGAGCAATGGCGCCGACCGGGACCGCTCGTCCGTCGTGTATCTGCGTGTAGGTGGTGCGGGTGATCTCCTTGCCGGCCACTCCGTACGCGCGCTGGGTCAGAGAGGAGCAGTCGCAGCGCTCGGATGGGTCACTGCCGTGGGGGTTGGTGCAGCTGCCGCCCCACTGGTACATGGTGCCGAGCTGGCCCAGCGCCCAGCGGATCGCGGTCTGCACCTGCATCGGCGCGTTGGCCGGGATCTGGTAGCCCTCCGGCAACGAGCCGGGCGGGATTTTCCCGAAGTCGACGTGGCCGGCGCCCTGTCCGGCGCACCTTCCCGGGCCGAAGCCGCCGCCGAGACCGGATTGCCCCGGCATCGGGCCGACGGGAGCAGCGCCGAGGGTTGGGGCGATGGCCTGCTGGAGGGCGGTCGCGAGGGGCTCGTGCTTGGCGTACGCGTCGGGGAAGCCGGACCGCTGGACCTTCTGCGCGGCCACGGTCACGGGCATCTGTTCCCAGTCCTTTATCTTCACGAGCCCGTCGTAGAACTTCCCGGAGGAGTAGACGGGGTCCATGATCTGCTCGCGGGTTCCCCAGCCCTGGGAGGGCCGCTGTTGGAACAGGCCGAGCGAGTCGCGGTCGCCGTGGTCGAGGTTGATAAGGGTGGACTCCTGGAGGGCGGTGGCGAGGGCGACGACCTGGCCGCGGGCCGGCACCCGCTTCTGGATGCCGGTCGCGACGATGACCTTGGCGTTGGGGATCTGCTTCGTGGGCTCGTCGAGGCCGGGGACGTTCACGTCGCCGCTCCCGGCGAGCATCGCCTTGACCTTGCGGGCTATCTCGGCAGTGTCCGGGTCGAGGCCGGGCTGGCCGCCAGCGGGGCAGCTGGCTGCCGCTGCGGCGGCCTCGGCTTCGCTCTGGCCGAGGCCGGCCACGTGGGCTCCGATGGCCGCCAGCAGAACGAGCGCCAGGCCGAGCAGGCCCGCGATGCCGGCCAGCCACCCCTTGAACTTCTTCTTCATGAGCGGCGCTGACGACGGCGACGGATGTTCAACTCCCGTTCCTCGTTGTGGCTCAGGGACGCGTCGCTGGGCCGCCGCGGGGTCGCGGTCGGGACGTGGCGTGTACCGGGCTGCCTTTGGGTGCCGCGGTCTAGGCGCTGCCGGAGCTGCTGCTGGCGCGGCGAGACTGCCGGCTGGGTCGGGATCTGGTGGCGGGGCTGATGGCGCCTCGTTGCCTGCGTGGCCGGGGGGTTGGGCTGATTCGGTGTGGTGAGCGCCTGGCTGCTGCTGGTGGCGAGGTTGCGCGCCGGGCCTCCGGGGAGCTGGTTCGCCGGAGGCCCGGCGCGCAACCTCGCCACCAGCAGCAGCCAGGCGCCGGAACCTGATAAACAAATACAG
>NZ_JARAYQ010000204.1:0-15708 GCF_033794505.1 Streptomyces sp. MB09-01
CTTCCCGCCCACCCCGCCGCCCGTCGTCGGCGGACCGCAGGGGTGGGGGCCGCAGCCTCCGCCGCACCGGCGGAAGGGCCGCGGCCCGGTCGTCGCCGGTGTGGTGGTGGCCGCCGTGATCGGACTGGCCCTCGCCAACTCGCTCCTGCCGGACGGATCGGACGAGGGCGGCTCCCGGCAGCCCACCGCCGGCAACTCGGCCGCGGCCTCGGGCGGGAAGCGGCCGGACCCGCAGCCCGCCGAGTACAAGGGCATCGACCTGACCGAGAACTTCTTCGTGATGCTGGCCGACAACCCGCCGCGTCCGACCGGCAAGGAGGGTGCCACCGTCGGCAGCAAGGGCGACCTGTACTACCAGCCGAGGGTGCTCAACGTGGTGGACCGCGAGGAGATCACCACGCGCAACGGCAAGCTGGTGCTGCTGGCCGGCGGACAGCAGGGGTCCCTGGACACCTGCCGCTCGGAAACCCGTTACGCCAAGTCGGTCCGCCTCGACCAGCTCGGCGACGGCTCGCAGCTCTGCGTCCTGAGCGATGCCGGGCACATCGCGGTGGCGACGTACCGCGGCAGGTCGAGCGCGAAAGATCCGAGCACATACATCACCCTCGACCTGACCGTCTGGCGCAACGCGGAGGAGCCCCAGAAGAAGGGGTGAGCGAACGCCCGCCCGATCAGCCCAGTTCCGGTGGGATTGACGCAGCTCCGTGTTACTCCAGTGGGCTGACGTGGGGCCCTCGAGGTGCCACGATGATCCGTGCTTCAACAGTGTGCCGGACGGGACGCGGTGAGAGCGGCGACAGCGCGTCCCGAAGGCAGCCCTACCCCACGAAAGGGCGGACACCCATGCGCGTCACACCCCTCGTATCGTCCTTAGGCAGCGACCAGGGTTCGCCCGCGGACGATCCCATACGGCTCTACTACAGCCACAAGACGCAGGAGATCCTGCAGAAGTACGGCCCGGGCCCCCGTGTCCACTTCCACGTGGGGCTGTACCCGGACGGCCCGCCGGACACCACCGTCTCCCAGAACATGCTGAAGCAGCGCATGCTGAACGCGCAAGAGCGGATCGTCGAGCACGCGGCCCGGTCGTGGGGCGCGTACGAGGCCCCTCCCCGGCGGCTGCTGGACATCGGCTGCGGCCTGGGCGGGACGTCTCTGTACTGGGCGCAGGAGCACGGGGCGTCGGTCACCAGCCTCACCGTCGCGGAGGAACACATCCCGATCGTCCGGCACTTCGCCCGGCACGCCGGGGTCGGCGAGCGGGTGGAGCCCGTGCTGGCGGATGTGCACGACCTGGACGAGACCGGTGCGTACGACGCCGTCTACGCCAACGAGAGCAGCGGCTACACCGACCGGAACCGGCTCTTCTACGTCGTCGCCAAGGCACTGAAGCCCGGTGGATGGTTCGGGATCCAGGAGCATTTCGTCGGCCGCTCCCAGTGGCGCGAGTTCATCGACGGCTACTACAGAACGCGCCTGGGGCAGCTGGGTGAGTACCTGGCCGCGGCCGAGGCGGCCGGGTTCGAACTCGTGCACGAGGAGGACGTGACGGACTCGGTGGCGGAGTTCTGGGTGCAGTCCATGGCGTGGAACACCGCCGAACTCGACCGGCTCCGCGCGGGCGCCGGCGCCGAGCCCGGCGCGTGGACCGGCGAACGGCTCGTGCAGTCGACGCTCGCGCACAGCAGGTTCTTCCGGCTCTGGCGCGACCACGCGGTACAGACGCGGCTGCTGCACTTCCGGATCGGGGGACGCCCGTGACGGCGTCAACGGCACCGTCGCCGGCAACGCCGCCGTCGCCGCGGCCCTCGCGCCTCGGTCCGCGCCTGCCCGCCTTCTACTGTCCCCTGGAGCGCGACCTCGTCCATCCCGAGGCGAAGCAGGTGGAGGCCCGGGCCGTCGAGTGGCTGGACGCCTTCGGCGTCTACCCCGACCCCGTCGAGCGCGCATGGGGTCTGGCCACCCACAGCGCCGACTTCTCCTGCCGCATCATCCCCGACGGGGACGTGGAGGCCCTCCTCCTGTTCACCGAGTGGAACTACTGGGCCAACGCCGTCGACGACTGGCAGGATTCGGGTTCCGACGAGGTGGGGACGGGCGCCGTCGTCGAACACGGCGTGCGTCTGCTGCGGACCCTCGAGGACCCGGGGGCGTCGGTGCTGCCCGACGGGCCGATGACCCGCGCGCTGTTGGACCTGGTCGGCCGCACCCATGCCATGCTCACCCCGTACGAGCTGCGCAGGTTCGTCGAGGGGACGCGCGACTGGCTGCTCGGGGCGGCCTGGCGGGCCGCCCGGGCCGAGGCCGGGACCATGCCGGGGCTGAACGACTTCGTCTCCATGGGGCCGTTGGCGAACGGTACGCGCTTCTCGCTGACCTGGTCCGACGTCGCACGCGGGGACCGGCTCCCGGCGGAGGTGCTCTGCTCCCCCGCCCTGACGGCACTGACGGATGCGGCGGGTTTCGTCGTCAGCGCGGACAACGACCTGTTCTCCTACGACAAGGACGACCACCTGGAGCCGCGGGAGGTGAATCTCGTCAACGTCCTCGCCCACCAGGAGAACTGCTCCCCCGCCGCGGCGGTGCCGCTCGCGGTGGCCCTGCGTGACCGGGTGATGGTCCTCTTCACCCGGCTGCGGGCGCAGTTGGAGAACGGCCCCGACCGACCCGACGGACCGAACGGGGAACTGCGCCGTCACCTGGCGGCGTTGGGCCACTACGTGGCCGGCTGCATCGCCTGGCAGAGCCGGGCACCCCGGTACGCGAGTCCGCGCAACCGGCACGAACTGCCCCTAGTGGAGGCCGGGTTCGAGGTCCGGTTCGCCGATGCCCCCGGCTACGCCGGAATCGGGCCGCCGGAGGTGCCGGCCCTCGCTTCCTGGTGGCGGCAGGTGCGCGACTGAGCGGCGCCGAGGGCCCCGGCCGGTGCGGCCGGGGCCCTCGGTACGGGGGCCGGATCAGCGGCGGCCGAGCAGCCGCCGCCACCAGCTGACGCCGCGCCGGCGGCGGCCGCCGACCGCGGGAGCCGCCGTCGGCTGCGGCGGGATGACCGGGTGCACGGGGTGCCCGGCCGGCTGCTCGGCCTGGGGCTCCGCGATCGGTACGGAGCGCGGGGCGAACCGTACCGGCAGGGACAGCAGGTGGCGTGACATGAGGGTGCCGCGCCATTGCAGCTCGCTCGCGTCGACCGCCAGCTGGAGGTCGGGCAGCCGGTCCAGCAGGACCTCGATGCCGGTGTCCGCGATGGCACGGCCGATGTCCTGGCCCGGACACTCGTGCGGGCCGCTGCTGAAGGCCAGGTGGGAGCGGTTTCCGTGGACGGAGACGTCGGGATCCGGCCGGATCTGCGGGTCGGCGTTGCCCGCCGCCAGCCCGAGCAGGATCATGTCGCCTGCCTTCACCTGCTGGCCGCCGAGCAGGGTGTCACCGGTGGCCCAGCGCCCGATGATCGTGTTGATCGGCGGGTCGTCCCACAGGACTTGCTCCAGGGCGTCGGGCAGGGTCATGTGGCCTCCGGAGAGGCTGGCCCGGAAGCGCGGGTCGGTCAGCACGGTCCGCAGCGTGTTGGCGATCAGGTTGGCGGTGGTCTCGTAAGCCGCGATCAGCACGACGCGCAGGTGCATCAGCACTTCGGTGTCGCTCAGGTTCGCGGGGTGCTCGATCAGCCAGGAGGCGAGGTCGCGCGCGGGCCTGGCCTTGCGCTCCACTACCAGGTTTTCCAGTGTGGCGGTGACGTAGCGGTCGCTCTGGAGGGCCGTCTCTGTCCCCTGGAGCATGTCGCGAGCCGCGTTGACCAGCAGGGGTCCGTGTTCGTCGGGTGCCCCGATGAGCTGTGTCATGACCAGCATGGGGAGCTGGTCGGAGAAGCCGGACACCAGGTCGGCGTACCCCTCGGCCGCGATCTGGTCGACGAGCTGGTTGGCGAAGCGGGTCACGTAGCGGCGGATGCCCCGCTTGTCGAAGCGCTCCAGGGACTCCACCACGGCCGCACGCAGCCGCTCGTGCACGGGGCCGTCGGTGAAGTTGCACACCGGCACCCAGGAGACCATCGGCCCGAGCGGGGTGTCGGCCGGCACCCGGCCCTCTCTCATGTCGCGCCAGCCCCGCGGGTCGCGGGCGAAGCGCGAGGACGTGCGCGCCACGTCCAGGTTCTCCCGGTGGCCGAGGACGAGCCAGGCCGGGAGCTCCCCGCTCACCAGTACGGGGGCCACCGCGCCGTGTTCGGCGCGCAGCTTCTCGTACAGCGCGAGGGGATCGGCCTGGGCTTCCGCTCCGTGGAGACGGTACAGGCCGCCCGCCGTGGCCGCCGCGTGGGCGGGGCACTCGGGCGGTGGGGTGGGGGTGGTGCTCACATTGCCTCCTGGGTGGCTGCCTGGGAGTGCAGGTAGCGCATGAGGGTCAGCAGGACATCGCGGGACGAGTCCCGCCGTCTGGCGTCGCAGACGAGGATCGGGACGGCGGGGGGCAGATCGAGGGCCTGGCGCAGTTCCTCCAGCGGATGCTCGGGCGCGCCGGGGAAGGAGTTGACGGCCACGACGAAGGGGACGCCCCGCTCCTCGAGCCGTCCGATGACGTCGAAGCTGATCTCCAGCCGCCGGGTGTCGAGGAGCACGACCGCTCCGAGCGCGCCCTCGAAGAGCCCGCGCCACAGGAACCAGAAGCGCTCCTGACCGGGTGTTCCGAACAGGTACAGGACGAGTTCGTCGTTGATGCTGATGCGGCCGAAGTCCATGGCCACGGTGGTGGTGATCTTGCGGGCCACGCCCCAGGTGTCGTCGACTCCGACGCCGGCCCTGGTCATCGTCTCCTCGGTCGTCAGCGGCTTGATCTCGCTGACCGCACCGACCATCGTCGTCTTGCCCACGCCGAATCCGCCCACGATGACGACTTTCACGGCGGCCGCGGCCGTCTGCGGGAGGATGTCCGCCTGGCGCGGCCCGGCCGGCGTGTCAGAGCTTCTGAAGTCCATCGATCACTGCCTCGATCAGAGCAAGGTCGGGTAGCTGCGCGGCGGGAACCGGCGGGCGGACGTAGACGCGCTGAGCGGCCATCAGGTCTCCGACCAGCACGGTGACGACGCTCACGGGCAGGCACGCGTACGCGGCGATCTCCGCGACCGACAGCGGTGACTGGCACATCCTCAGGATGGCCGCCTGCTCGGGCTGCATCTCCGGCCGGGCGGGCCCTTTGGCCACGACTAAGGTCACGAGGTCCAGATGGACGGCGGTGGAGGGTCCGCTGCGTCCGCCGGTGATGACGTAGAGCCGTTCGGGGCTGCGGTCCTCCCAGCTTGTGGGCGGCTCATTCACGCGGGCTGCCCGTCATGTCGGGGCGGGCTGCTCAGGTGGTCCCCCATTCGGGTCACCAGGTTGCGCATCTGCGCGCCCATCAGGCCCGCGTCCACACCCTCGTCGGCGAGGACCGCGAGGTAGGAGCCGTCGCCGGCGGCCATCAGGTAGAAGAACCCGCCGTCCATCTCGATCACGACCAGGCGCATCCTGCCCTCTGAGCGGGGCAGTTCCGCGGCCACCGCCCCGGCCAGGCTCTGCAGACCCGCACAGGCCGCTGCCAGGCGGTCGGCCGTGTCGGTCTCGGCCCCGTACTGCGCCACGCAGAGCCCGTCCGCGGACAGGACGATCACGTGCCGCGTCTGCGGCACTCCGGCGGCCAGGTCCTTGAGCATCCAGTCCATGCTGCTGATTCGCTGGGTCATCACTGTTTACGCCCCCTTGGTCGCTGAACCCGACGCGCCTTCGGCGCCCGGCGCGTCGTGGCCGGGCGTGCCGGACAGTCCGCTGTGGAAGGCCTCCAGCCACATTCCGGGGCCCTGGTCGTCCGCCTGCTGCGGCTGCGCGGCCGGCCGGACGTCGAAGGTGGTGGCCCGGTCCTTCCGGCGTCGCTGCGGCAGGCCGGTCGCGGTGCGTTCGGTGGCCGGCGGCCCGGCGCTGACGGGCGCCGGCCTGGGCGCCGGAGCCGGCGCCGGCCGGGGCGCGGACACGCCCTCCGCCGAGCGGTCGAAGGGGTGCTCGCGCGGTGTGGCGGCCACGGCCCTGGGGCCCGAGGAGGAGCCGATGCCGTGGGCCAGACCGGTCGCGGAGGACGCCGTGGTGATCAGGTGCTGCGGAACGATGACCACGGCGCGGACGCCGCCGTACGCGGACGAGCGCAGGGACACCTGGAACCCGTACGCCTGCGCCAGCCGCCCGACCACCGCGAGGCCCAGCCTCGGTGTCTCGCCCAGGTCGTTGAGGTCGATGCCGGACTGCGCCTGCGCGAGCATCTTCTCGGCCCGTCCGCGGGCCTCCTCGCTCATGCTCAGGCCGCCGTCCTCGATCTCCACGGCGATGCCCGACTGCACCTCGACCGCCGTGAGGTGGACCCGGGTGTGCGGCGGCGAGTACCGGGTGGCGTTGTCCAGCAGCTCCGCCAGGGTGTGGATCAGCGGCTCGACGACCGGGCCGACGACGGCGACCTCGGAGACCGAGTGGAGCTCCACCCGCTGGTAGTCGATGATCCTCGACATCGCGCCGCGCATCACGCTGTAGAGGGTGACGGCCCTGCTCCACTGGCGGCCGGGGCGCGCACCGCCGAGGACCGAGATCGAGTCGGCGAGCCGGCCGATCAGGGCGGTGCCGTGATCGAGTCGCAGGAGGTCGCCGAACACGTCCGGGTTGCTGCCGTGCCGGTCCTCCATCTCGCGCATCTCGTGGGCCTGCTGATGGACGATCGCCTGCACGCGGCGGGCGACGTTCACGAAGGCGCGCTGCGCCGAGTCGCGAAGGCTCTCCTCGTTGTCGACCGCGTCGATGACGTGGGACAGCACGGCCTGCAGGGCGGCCCTGAAGCGCGGGGTCAGGGCCTCGTCGTTGCCCCAGCGGTTGCCGTGGCCGCCGCGCCCTCCCAGGGCGGTCAGCAGCTCCTCGGCCAGCTCGCCCTTGCGCAGGCGCTCGATGGCCTCCGGCAGCACCACCTCGGACAGTCGGGCCGCCTCGGCTTCCTGCCGGGCCAGGACGTGCTGGAGAGCCGCGACCTGGGCGCGGCCGGCGGCGAGCGCGCGTCCGCGCCGCAGCGCTTCGACGAAGACCACTGCGGTGCACAGGGCGCCCACGGCGATCACGGCGGTGCCGAGCGGCGCCGAGGAGGAAGCGAGCGCCCCGGCCAGGCAGGCGGCGGCCACGACCGCGATCGCGGGCAGCATCCGGCTTGCTCTGCCCTCCACGTAGGCACTTTCGGGGGGAATGTCTCTTTGCTCCATCGGCGTCCTCGAACTATCGAAAAGGGGGGACCTTCTGACCGGTGGGCGGGAGCATAACTACGCCCAACTTCCCGCACGCGGGCTTTCGTTGGAGTTCATCGGACCGGAGGAGCCGTTATGCGCCACAAACGACGCCGAATTTCGGCAGGTGAAAGGGACCTTCCACGGCGAGCGGCGGCATAGCAGGAGGTGGAAGGCATGCCGGCCCCGCTCGCCGGCCGGGAATCCGCCCTCGCATTCCGATCGGTTCCGGCCGCGCCGCTTTCTTCTGCGGTGGCGTCCCGGAGGGAAATGCGCTAAGAGCGCTGCGCGGGACCGGCCGAGCCGAGGCCGGTGAGCAGGACGTCGAGCGCCAGGTCGGTCGCCTCGTCCAGCGGGGTGTCCTCGAGGAGCGACCCGACGGCCAGGGCCGCGAGGCCGTGCACCACGGAGAAGGCGACCTGGGCGAGCCGGGCCGGGTCGCCGGCCCGTACGACCCCCTCCTGCTGGGCGAGGGCGATCAGCTCGGCGGCGATCTCCAGGCTCTGGTGGCCGAGCTCGCGGAGTTCGGTGCTGGAGTGGTCGGCGTGCTTGGCCGTGAACATCAGGCTCAGCAGCGGGGCGTGCGCGACGGCGAAGTCCACGTACACGCGGCCCATGCAGGCGAGCCGGGTGGCGACGGGGCCGGGCTCGCCCACGGCCGCCCGGAGGCGTGCGTTGAGCCGGGTGAAGCCGTTGACGGCGAGCGCGTCCAGCAGCGCCTGCCGGTCGCGGAAGTGGCGGCCGGGCGCCGCGTGGCTGACGCCGAGGTCCCGGGCGAGGGCCCGGAGGGAGAGGCTGTCCGCCCCCGACGCCGCGAGCACGGTTTCCGCACGCGCCAGCAGGGCTTCCCTGAGATTGCCGTGGTGATAGGGCGCACCGGCGTCGGCCAAGGCGGTCTCCTCCTCCGATGTTGTCATTGACAACAATGTTTGCTCTGCCTACATTCGAAGTATCGACCATCAGCCGGAGTCCCGGAACGGAGCGCCGACCCATGTCTATGACATACCGCGGAACCACAGCCCTGATCACCGGGGCCAGTGCAGGACTCGGCGTCGAGTTCGCCCGGCAGTGGGCGCAGCTCGGAGCGGACGTGGTCCTCGTCGCCCGGCGCGCCGACCGGCTGGAGGAACTGGCGGCGGACCTGGAGCGCCGGTACGGGGTCACGGCCCGCCCGATCGCCGCGGACCTCGCCCGGCCCGGTGCCGCGGCGGCACTGCACGCGGAGCTCGACGAACTCGGCGTACCGGTCCACACGCTGATCAACAACGCGGGCTTCGGCAGCCACGGCCCCTTCGCCGGCGAGGAGCCCGCCCGGCTCAGCGAAATGATCCAGCTCAACGTGCTCGCGGTCACGGAGCTGACCAGGGAGTTCCTGCCCGGCCTGACGGCCGAGGGCCGGGGCGCCCTCGTCACCGTCGCCAGCGCGGCCGCCTACCAGCCGACCCCGGCGATGGCCGTCTACGGCGCGACCAAGGCCTTCGTCCTGAACTTCACCGAGGCCGTCGCGTACGAGACGCGCGCCTCCTCCCTGCGGGTGCTCGCCGTCTCGCCGGGGCCCGTCCGCACCGAGTTCTTCGACGTCGTCGGCAGCCGGGACGCCGCCGTGGGCCGGATGGCCACCCCGGAGCAGGTCGTCACCGCGACGCGCCGCGCCCTGGACCGCGGCAGGACCCCGGCCAGCATCGTCGTCGGCCTCGGCAACCGGCTCTCCGCCACGGCTTCCGCGCTGGCCCCCCGCCGCCTCGCCCTGACCGTGGCGGGGCGGGCCCTGAAGGCCTGACCGGGCTCCGGACCGGGCTCCGGACCCGGCTCCGGACTCGTCCGCGCGGGCGGTCCTGGGCGACACTGGTACGCGGGCACCGCACACCGCCGGTGCCGTCCGGGTCCCGGTGTGCGGGAGGCGCAGCATGGTCATCAGTCACCACATCGCCGCAGACACCCTGCACGTGAAGATCCTGCAGGAGCTGAACGTCACCAACCGGTCCGCGGCGGCCCTGCAGATCGAGTCCCTCGTCCACGCGCACCGCCCCTCCCGGGTCACCATCGAGCTGCCGAGCGACGCCCCCTCCCCCATGACCTTCAGCGCGGTGGCCCGCGCCCAGCGGATGTGCCAGAGCCTCGGCGTTCCCCTGACCGCAACCGGACCCGGCGAACACGCGCCCCCTCTCCTCCTCGGCCGGGATGGCGGCGCGGACCGGCCCCAGTGGCTGGAGCACGGCGCGCGCCACAGCCACTGAGCCCGGGCCTAGTTGAACGGTTCCAGCGTCATGAAGGCCTCTTGCGGGTTGCCGTCGTGCACCAGCGACTCGTGGGCGCCCACGTCGTCGAAGGCGAAGCCGTACGCCTTACCGTCGGCCATCTGTCCGTGGATGATGCGGGAGTAGTGGTTGGTGACGGCGTCCCGGTAGAAGCCGGCGCCGTTCGCGTCGGGTTGGCCGGGGTTGGTCAGGAGCGTCGACCGGTTGAAGGCGGCGCACAGGGTGCGGGATATCGGGCCGCGGACGAGGTCGTTGGGTGCGTCCAGGAGCTTGTAGCAGCCGAAGATGCTGTCGGAATCCGGCTTCTGGAAGCTGGTGACCACGGCTCCCGAGCCGTTGGTGAAGTTCATGACGTTGCCCGAGACCCGGCCGTAGTACTTGGTGTTCGGCTGGTTCGCGAACGGCGTCACGGTGAGCGTGGACGAGCTGTACTTGTTCCAGACCCGTGCGACGTAGTCGTTCATGACGCCGGACGGGATTCCGCCCGCCTCGATGCCGTGACCGGGCGAGAGTGCGCGCAGCGGGGTGCCGTCGGGGCCGTTCTGGACCAGTCCGCCCCAGCCGGCCGCACGCAGCTGACCGAAGACGGCGCTGTAGCCTCCCGGCTTGAGCCGGCCGGTGTGGGTGACCGTGCCGCCCGCCGCCTTCACGCCCACCGCGTACGGAGCCGAGAACATGTCGACCTGGGTGCTGTTGATCCACAGGCCGGCGTCGTTCAGCGTGTACTCGGACCAGTTGAACAGGACGTTGCGGTTGGGGTCGGAGGGGTTCTGCACGGCCGGCTGCACCAGGCCGCCGGTGCTGAGCTTGAAGACGATCTTCTGGCCGATGGAGAAGTAGACGCGCCCGGAGAACTTGGGCATCCGGATCGTCTTGGTCTGCCCGTCGGCCGGACCCGCGATCGACGCGTCCGGCGCGGGGGTGGGGGGATTTCCGCCCACGGGCCACGGGTGGAACGCGCCGTTGGCGTCGGCCCAGCCCTGCTGGCCCGTCGCGAGCAGGGTGCCCAGGTTGTAGACGTAGACCGGCTCGCTGCGTCCCGAGCTGTTCTTGATCGTGAGAGGGATGGTCGCCGGTACGGCCTCTGCGGATGTCGGCGGACCGGCGACCAGCAGGCCGGCGGCGACGACCAGCGCCGCCGCGCCGGATACGAGCAGTTTCGATAAGCGGAACACGTACTTCCTCCCTGGGGGGCCTCGCGGCTGGAGGGCGAACACGGGGATGAATGAATGGATGCATTGAAGCCTGAGAGCGCTCTCAGCATCCGATCGTGTTCAACTTCTGTCAATGAATCGCGCGTTCGGCCTCGCATGTGGCAGGCCCCCGCCCGGGCCGGGCACGGCGTACGCGCGCCGGACCGACAGGTTCGGAGCGGCCTCGCCCCAGGGCGCGAGGTCACGACGGCGGGCGCGGCTCAGCGGGGGACGTGGACGTGGATGGTCTTGCCGTCCCGCTCGCCGCGGTGGCGGATCTCGATGCGGGTGGCCAGCCGGTTGACGAGGTGCCATCCCCATCCGCCTTCACCCTGATGGCCGGGCTGCCGGAGCCGCGGCTCCGCGCTGCTGGTGTCGGTGACCGCGACGTCGACGCCGCCGGGCGTCAGGCGGAGGTCCAGCACACAGCCTCCGGACGTGTGGCGCACGGCGTTGGTGACGAGCTCGCTGATCACCAACAGGGCGGTGTCGAGTGCGACGGGCGGGAGCCCGGGCGCGCCGTGCACGGGGCGCCCCAGGAATTCCTGCGCCGCACGCCGGGCGTCGGCCGGCGCACTCCCGCCGTTCAGCTCCAGGTGCAGGATCGGGGACATCGGGGGTGGGGGGACCGGAGGAAGAGGCATGGAATCGGCTCCAGACGCCTCGTGTCGGAAAACGTGCGCCTACGAAAGTGCGCCTGCCCGCTCCCGCCGGCCCCACTCGCACGCCCCGCCGACAGCTGGCAGCCGGCAGCCGAGGCTCGGACGATCAAACGTTCGAGTGAGGCATATCTGGGTATATGTCTTCGCAGCACCCGCCGGACCGGGCCGTATCGAGGCGGTGAGACCCGATGACCCAGTGCAAGACCCCCGACTACCGCACCGGTCACCGCGGCCGGCACTGGACGCACGCGCTGCGCAGTGCCCAGAAGGCCGGGGCCGTGATCGTCACCGACGAGACCCTCGAACCGGTCGCGTACGCCCACGACGGGACCGGCCCCGGCCGCTTCCGCCCCTGGGTCACCGCCTCCGGCGTCCGCTACGACAGCCACGACGTGCACCCCGAGTGGTGACCGGACCGCGGCGGCCCGCAGGCCGGACGCTGCCGCCGGTCCGGGTCCCTCAGGAGAGCTCGGCCCGCACCAGGGCGGCCGCGAGCCGCGGCAGGTCCTCGGTGGCGACGAGGCGGGCGAGGCCGGCGGGCGTTTTCGGGAGCCCGAGCGCGGCGGCGGCATGGAGCGCGCGGCTGTCGAACGCGGGCTGCAGTTCGGGCCACACGCCCTGGGCCTCGCGGCAGAAGATGTCCGCTCCGACCGGTCCGATCCGCGGGACCTCCTGGAGGAGTTCGCGGATCCGGCCGGGCTCCCCGTCGGCGGCGTCGCGCAGCCGGCGCAGGTCTCCGCGGTAGCGGTCGAGGAGGAGCTGCGCCCCCTCCCCCAGCGCGGTGGCGGTGCTCTCGTCGTAGCGGCGGTAGTGGGCACGGCCGAGGGCGTCCACCCGGTCCTGCCAGGAAGCGTCGGCCATCGCCCGGGGCGTTCGCATCCCCGCCGCGAAGAGCTCGCGCGCCGCGGCCACCGCGATGCCGGCCTTGATGCGCACCGAGAAGAGCACGCAGAGGGTCAGGAGCCGGTAGAGCGGCGCGGGCGTGTTCCGCAGCCGGATGCCCGCTTCCTCCGCGTGGGTCCGGCCGTGCTCGTCGAGCAGATCCCGGACCGTGGAGCGCTGCGTCATGGCGACCTCTCCCTGCCGCTCGTACGCGCGCCGCCCCACGGGCGGCGCGTGGCCGGGGTCTGCGGCGTCACGCACCGGCCACCAGTCGCACGATACCCGCGAGGGTTCCTACGTGACCTTCGGGCGGGGCACCGTGAGGTAGATCCCGCCGGAGGGAGAACCGCTCCGTACCGGGCACGGAGGGCCGTCACGGTGTCCGGCCGCTCCGGGCGGGTGAGGCACCGCGAGTAGATCGGTGAGTCCGGCGGGCACACCAACGCGCCGTCCTCCGCGAGCTGGCCCGACTCCGCCGGTTCTCCGGGCCGGGGCGGATGGTCCCAACCGACGCCGACGGCATTGTTCTCGGACGCGAGGAACGGTGAGGGCATCAGCTGTCCGTCAGGGAACACGCCGCCGAGCCGGTGGTACTGCCACGCATAGTCCAGGGTGCCCGAGGACGCGCTCCCGGGACCGTTGACATGGGGGGCCCACTGCGTGATGCCCGCGTCCTCGATGCGCCGCAGGACGTCGAGGACGTCTCCCTCCACCCCGAATACGGCGCTCACGTTCATCGAGCAGGTCATGAGATGAACGGTGGCCTGCTTCTTGAAGCCCCCGTCGCTGGGACCGGTGCACCCGTCCGTGAGCACGGTGTACCCGTGCTGCAACCCCTCGACCTGGTTGAACCGCTCGATGAGGGCGCGGATGTGCGCCTCTTCCGAGTCCCGCTTCAGTTGTGCGCCGTCCGTGGTGGCCATGGCCCGCAGCTCGTCGGCATCGGGCAACGTCGAGCATCCGCTGGTCACGGCCACCATCACGGCGCCCGCGACGGCCAGCACGCCGACGCCCAGGTCACGCCTCGATGCCATTCCCACCCCGGCCCGCCTGCTCGCTCCTCCCGCCCACTCTCGCGGCTCCCCCACGCCGACGCATGAGTACGCGTACTCATGCCACCCGGCACGAGGCACCCGCAGGGCGGCAGCGCATTGGAGTGGCCCGCGCCGCCGCCGATGGCGTGGCGTCGGACCGGCTCGCAGCTGCCGCCTAGGGTCGACGGACCGGGCCGGCACCCCGTACGGCCGGCCAGTGCGGAAGAGGTGGGTCAATGGCGGAACGCGTCCCGGCCGACTCCTACGGAAAAGAGCCTCCGGCACCCGTCCGCCGGACCCGCCGGCCGCTGTCCCGCCGCATCGCCGCCCTCGCGGGACTGCTGCTCCTGTGCGTGCTGCCCGCGCCAGCGGTGGGCGTCACCCAGCCCCACGACGCCCGCCCGCACACCTCCCCGCCGCTGTACGTGTCCGACTACGGCAACGACCGCGTGGTCACCCTGCCCGGCAGTGGCGGCCAGACCACGCTCCCCCTGGACGGCCTGGTACGCCCGACGGGCCTGGCCTGGGGCCGTACGGGGAGCCTGTACGTCTCCGACACCGGCAACAACCGTGTGGTGCGCCTGCTCCCGGACGGGGACGGCCAGTCCACCGTGCCCACCGAGGGCCTCTCGCGCCCCCTGGGCCTGGCCGTGGATCCCGTCGGCGACCTCTACATCGCCGACAGCTTCAACGACCGCGTGGTGAAGGTGCCCGCCGACGGCACCGGCCAGACCACCGTCCCCACCTCCGGACTGCTGCATCCCTGGGGTCTGGCCCTGGAACCCGACGGGGACCTCTACGTCTCCGACTTCGTCAACGACCGCGTGGTGAAGGTGCCCGCCGACGGCACCGGCCAGACCACCGTCCCCACCACCGGCCTCTCGCAGCCCACCGGACTGGCCCTGAGCGCCACGGGAGACCTCTACGTCTCCGACAGCGGCAACAACCGCGTGGTGAAGATCGCCGCCCGCACCGGCACCCAGACCACCGTCCCCACCACTGGCCTGAGCAGCCCGCTCGGCCTCGCGGTCGACCGCCGGGGCACCCTCTACGTGGCCGACGCCTTCAACAACCGCGTCCTCCGCGTCCGCCCCGACGGCACCCAGAGCACCGTGAACTCCACCGGCCTCAACACCCCGACCGGCCTGGCCCTGCGCCCGGTCACCCGCACCCTGGCGGCTCCGGCGGAGTAGCACGGGCCGCCAGGGTGCGGGCCGCTCACCGGGACTCGGGCCTCAGCGCTCACACAGGCGTACGGCGAGGGCGGCGATGTCGTCGTCGAGGCGTCCTCTGCTGTAGCGGAGGAGGTCGCGGTGAAGAGCCGTGAGCAGTTCGCGGGGCGGGGTCGGGGGCTGTCGGCGCATCCACGCCGTGAGCGGGAAGAACTCGCCGTCGCGGGCGCGGGCCTCGGCGATCCCGTCGGTATAGAGAAGCAGCAGGTCGTTGGGGGCGAAGTCGAAGGTGTCGACGGTGTAGCGGTCGCCGATCAGCTCCGCGAGGCTGAGCAGCGGCGAGGGGGTGTCCGACTCGAGGACACGGAGTTTCCCGCGGTGCAGGAGCAGTGGCGGGGGGTGTCCGCAATTGAGGATGTCGATGCGATCGTCCTCGTGCGGGATCTGGACGAGGAGGGCGGTGGCGAAGCGCTCCAGCGGCCCCTCGGGTGGAAAGGCCGCGTTGTAGCGGGTGCTGCTGGCGTCCAGCCTGCGTGCGACGTCGACCAGGTGGGTCTCGCCGAAGGCCGCCTCCCGGAAGGCGTTGACGATCGCCGCGGCGGCGCCCACCGCAGGCAGGCCCTTGCCGCGCACGTCACCGATGAGCAGCCTGACCCCGTACGGCGTGTCGACCACCTCGTAGAAGTCCCCGCCGATACGGGCCTCCGCCGCGGCCGCCAGGTACAGCGACTCGATCTCGACGTTCCCGATGCGGCGTGGCATGGGGCTCAGCACCACCTGCTGCGCCGCGTCGGCGACGAGCCGGACCTGGATGAGGGTGCGCTCCCGCTGGAGCCGGACATGGCTTCCGTACGCGGCGGCCACGGTGACCGCGACGATCCCCGCGGCGGTCCACCACGTTCCCAGATCGGGGAAGAGGAAGCCGAGCCCGATCATCAGGAAGAGGCAGACCGTCCCGAGCAGGATGGTGGGGAGGACCGGCCACATGGCGGCGGCCAGGGCCGGCGCCGCGGGAAGAAGGCGACTGAAGGCCATTTCCCGCGGAGTGCCGTAGGCCAAGCTGGCGATCACGACGGTCAGGATGACCGGTGACAGCCGTACAAGCCTCCCCCGGCCGTAGCGCCGACGGAGCCGCGGCCGTCCGGACTCGATCACACTTCCCAGACTATCCGCGCAATGGGGGCATAGCGCTCTGACGAACAGAGCCGGCTCCCCGCCCCTCCCGCTCCCC
>NZ_JARAYQ010000205.1:0-15499 GCF_033794505.1 Streptomyces sp. MB09-01
AGTGTTGTATAACTGCCAGCCCGGGGACCGTGAACCGGTCCGGGACGTCGGAGACCATCGCGCCCGCCAGCCACACGGTGGGGCCGCGGTCCGCGCCCGGCCTGCGGTACAGGGTGAGGCGCAGCTGCCAGTCCTTGATCCGCAGTCCGGCGGCCGCGGCCGGGGCGTCGACGGCCAGGGTGTCGGTCCAGACGGTGGACTTGCCGTCGGTCTGGCCGTCCACCGACGTGCGGCGGATGTCGCGGTCGCCGGAGGCCCACCGCCCCATCACGTACCAGGGGGTGGCGGTGCCGTCGGTGTAGGTGCCGCGCAGTTCGATCCGGATCCAGGTGCCGGCCGGGGTGCGGGCGTTCCAGGAGGCGATGGCCTCGGTGGCGGGCACGGTGGAGCGGTGCACCGGGGAGGTCCAGGTGGCGTACTCCCAGACGCTGTTCCTCCCGGTGTGCGGATCGGCGTACTCGGTGCGCCCGGCGGCGGTCTTGATCTCCAGGCCGGGACGGGCGCCGCCGACTGCGGTGGTGCCCGTGTGGGTGCCGGCCAGCCAGTGGGCGAAGGAGTGCCAGAAGCGGTTGTCGACGGTGGGGCCCGCTGCCCGTGGGGTCGGCCGGGCGGCCGCCGAGGCGCTGCCGCCGGGGACACCGGCGGCGGTCGCCGCGGTGGCGACCGCGAGTGCGGCGACGAGTACGGCCCTGCGTGGCGTGGATGCTGTCATCGCGAGGTTCCCCCGGGGTGGGTCGGCGCTTCGGTGGCTTCACCCTTCCAGTTCCCGGCGGCCGTACGCCGAAGCCGCGGGTCGTGTCGGGCTTGTCTACGCTGGTCGGGTGGAGTCACAGCAGTCACTTGAGTCACTCGCCCGGGAGCTTGCCGCGTTGCCGGCCTCCCTCGGCCCGGTGCGTCTGATCGGGATCGACGGTCACGCCGGATCCGGGAAGAGCACCTTCGCGGGGCGGCTCGCCGAAGCGCTGGGCGGGGCGCCCGTACTGCACCTGGACGACGTGGCCAGCCACGAGGAGCTGTTCGGCTGGGAGGAGCGGCTGCGCGCGCAGGTGCTGGAGCCGCTCGCCGAGGGGCGGCCCGCGCTCTGGGCCCCGTACGACTGGGTGGAGCGCCGCTTCGGGCCGGAGCGGGTGCTGGAGCCGGCACCGGTGCTGCTGATCGAGGGGGTCGGGGCCGGCCGGCGGGCGCTGCGCCCGCATCTGGCGGGGCTGCTGTGGATGGAGACGCCTCGCGCGCGGTCCTGGCTGCGGGGGCGAAAGCGGGACGGGCGTGAACTTTCCGACTTCTGGGACGGATGGGAGCGCGCGGAGCGCGCGCACTTCTCCAATGACCCTTCGCGCCCCTTCGCCGACACCCTGGTGCACCAGAGCGGTACGGGATACGAGTGGTCTTCCGGGACCGGAGCGACGGCGGGAACCATCGCTTCCGTCACCGGCGGTGACGAACTCCCCCGGGCCTGAGCGGCCCGGAAAAATCCGCTCCGCCAGGCCTCCACCGACCTGCTTGACCCGGGGCCCGCACCGGCCTTACGTTCTCAATGCGGGGCCTTGCGGCTGCCGCAGACACGAAGCCCCCGATTGTTCCCCCGTGATCGGGGGCTTCGTTCTGCCCGCGAACCCCGCTCCCACGGGTGTCACGCGAGGCCGATCCGCTCCGGTTCTTCACCCTGAGTCACCGGGCACCCCTGGGGCGCACGCCCGAACCCGCCCCGTCGCGCCCTACGTAAGGTGCGAAACCGCAGGTACGATGCAGCCCTGATTTCAGCGACGCCAGCCGGGGGCACCGGTCAACTCGCGCGCTCGAAGCGGGGGTTGCCGCGCACCACGGGGGCAGGCTTGTGGGGGACGTGATGGATTTCGGCACGCCGGGCAGCATGCACGCCCCGGCCGAACTCGCCTGGCTGCGCGGAGTCGACGCCTGCACCATGGGCGCGTATCCGCAGGCCGAGGAGGAGTTCCGGGCGGCCGTACGACTCGATCCCTCGATGGCCGACGCCTGGCTGGGGCTGCACGCGCTCCGGGTGGACACCGGCAACGCGTTACTCCGGATGTACGCGCACCGGGACCGCTTCGGCGAGCAGCGGGCGCGGCACCGGCGGACGCTGAACTCCTGGTACTGGCTGGGCTGGTGGGTGCAGCCGGTGCTGGAGAGCCGGCGGGACCTGCTGCTCGCCCACGCCTCGCACTGGCTGGACGGCCGCCACGTGCCCGAGCTGGACCAGGCCCTCGCGGCGCTGCCGCCGGTGGACACCGACTCCCAGGTGCGGTTCCTGCACGCCTGCCGGGCCTACCTGGTCAAGGACTGGGAGCAACTGGTCCGGCACACCGAGCCGCTGGTGAACGATCCGCTGCTGGGGATCGAGGCGGGGCTGTTCGGCGGGATGGCCCGGGTCCGGCTGGAGATGTACGGGCAGGCGGAGCCGATGCTGTCGGCGGCCCTGATGCGATGTCGCAGCGAGCAGCCGCAGCGCAAGGAGCTGCGGTACTGGCTGGCGCGGGCGCACGAGGGCACCGGGCGCAGCGCGGCGGCGCTGCCGCTGTACCGGGCGGTGCACCGGGTGGATCCCTCGTTCATGGACACCGCGGCCAGACTGACGGCCATCGAGGACGGCGACGACACCGACGGCATGGCCGATCTGGCGGGTCTGGCGGGGTACGCCGGCTACGGGGCCTACGCCGGGCACGGCCCGTCCCCGGCCGGCGGGGACTTCGCGGCGGTCGCGCTGGGAGGAGGGCCCGTCCAGGACATCGCGGCCGACAACCAGGCCGAGCCGGACCCGCTGGCTCCGCCGGCTCCCCCTGCGGGCCGGGTGGAGGGCGCGCGGCGCAAGGTGCCCGTCCCGCCGCAGGGCACGCCCGAGGGGCTGCCGGCCGGTCCGGCCGACCCGGCGGCGCTCGCCGAGGCGCTGGCGGAGCTCGAGCGGATGGTGGGCCTGGAACCGGTCAAGCGCCAGGTGAAGGCGCTCTCGGCGCAGCTGCACATGGCGCGGCTGAGAGCGGGTCAGGGGCTGCCGGTGCAGCCGCCGAAACGCCATTTCGTCTTCTCGGGGCCGTCGGGGACGGGGAAGACGACGGTGGCGCGGATCCTGGGGCGGGTCTTCTACGCGCTGGGGCTGCTGGGCGGTGACCATCTGGTGGAGGCCCAGCGCGCGGACCTGGTGGGCGAGTTCCTGGGCCAGACCGCGGTGAAGGCGAACGAGCTGATCGATTCGGCGATCGGCGGGGTGCTGTTCGTGGACGAGGCCTACTCCCTGTCGAACTCGGGCTACAGCAAGGGCGACGCGTACGGCGACGAGGCCCTGCAGGTGCTCCTCAAGCGGGCCGAGGACAACCGGGACCACCTGGTGGTGATCCTGGCGGGCTATCCGGCGGGGATGGACCGGCTGCTGGCCGCCAATCCGGGCCTGTCCTCGCGGTTCACCACCCGGGTGGACTTCCCCAGCTACCGGCCGCTGGAGCTGACCGCGATCGGCGGGGTGCTGGCGGACGCGAACGGGGACCACTGGGACGAGGAGTCGCTGGAGGAGCTGCGCAGCATCAGCGGGCACGTGGTGGAGCAGGGCTGGATCGACGAGCTCGGCAACGGGCGGTTCCTGCGGACGCTGTACGAGAAGAGCTGCGCGTACCGGGACCTGCGGCTGGCGGGCTTCGCGGGTGAGCCGTCGCGGGACGACCTGGCCACGCTGCGGCTGCCGGACCTGATGCAGGCGTACGGGGAGGTCCTGTCGGGCCGCGGCCCGCAGGAACGGCCGGAGCCGCCGTTGTGACCCCGACGGAGTGCGGGGTGCCGCAACGCGGAGCCGTCTCCCCGCCCCGCCCTTCCACCGTTCCTCCCCCGGCTACCGCCGGGAGGTGCCCCCAGGGGCTCCGCCCCGGACCCGTACGTGCGCTCCGCGCCCGTGCCCCCGAACGCCGGGCGGGCTGAAACAGCCGGCCCGGCCGGCGTTCGAGGCGCGGGGGGTCGGGGCGGAGCCCCCGGCAACGGCGCCGCACGGCCCTGGCTACGCGCCCCGGACGTAGGCCCGGTGCGACGGGTCGCGGACCTCGCCGACCAGCATTTCCAGGACGTCCTCCAGGGCGACCAGGCCCAGGACCCGGCCGCCGGGGTCGGCGACCTGCGCCAGGTGGGTGGCGTCGCGGCGCATCACACCGAGGGCGTCGTCCAGCGGGACGGTGGCGCACAGCGTGGTCATCCGGCGCCAGACCCGCTGGGGCACGGCCCGCTCCCGGTCTTCCAGGTCCAGTACGTCCTTGACGTGCAGGTAGCCCATGAAGGCGCCGCTGGCGGCCCGGACGGGGAAGCGGGAGTAGCCGGTGCGGACGGTCAGCTGCTCGATCTGGCGCGGGGTCACGTCGGGGCCGACCGTGACCAGGCGGTCCCGGTCGAGGAGGACGTCGCTGACGGGGCGGCTGCCCAGTTCGAGGGCGTCCTCCAGCCGCTCCTGCTCGACCGGCTCCAGGAGCCCGGCCTTCCGGGAGTCCTTGAGGAGCCGGCCCAGCTGGGCGGAGGTGTAGACGGCCTCGACCTCGTCCTTGGGTTCGACCTTGAAGAGCTTCAGGACGAGCTTGGCGCAGGCGCCGAGCGCGGTCGTGACCGGCCCGCACACACGGGCGAAGGCGACCAGGCCGGGGCTGAACCACAGGGCGGTCTTCTCGGGGGCGGCCATGGCGAGGTTCTTGGGGACCATCTCGCCGATGACCAGGTGCAGGAAGACCACGGCGGCGAGCGCGAGCGCGTAGCCGAGGGGGTGGATCAGGCCCTGCGGTACGTGGACGGCGTGGAAGACGGGCTCCAGCAGCCGGGCCACGGTGGGTTCGGCGACCGCGCCGAGGGTGAGCGAGCAGATGGTGATGCCGAACTGTGCGGCGGCCATCATGCGCGGCAGGTTCTCCAGGCCGTGGAGCACCTGGCGGGCCCGCTTGGAGTCCGCGGCGAGGGGCTCGATCTGGCTGCGCCGTACGGAGACGAGTGCGAACTCGGCGCCGACGAAGAAGCCGTTGGCGAGGACCAGCAGCAGGGCGAAGAGGAGTTGGAGCACGTTCACCGGGAGGCGCCTTCCAGCTCGGCCCGCTGCGGGGCTCCTTCGCCGTGGCGGCCGGAGCCGAGCGGGCCGGCGCCGTCGGCCGCGGAGGCGGGCCGGTAGCCGCCGGCCGTGGGCACCGCCGTCAGCGGGACCAGGCGCACGAGCTCGGCGCGGTTGCGGCCGACCCGGCGGACGGACAGCTTCCAGCCGGGGAGATCGGCGCGGTCCCCGGGGGCGGGGATCCGGCCGAGCAGGTCGGCGACGAGGCCGGCGACGGTCTCGTACGGCCCTTCGGGCACCTCCAGGCCTATCCGGCGCAGGGTCTGCACCCGGCAGCTGCCGTCGGCCTCCCAGGAGGGGCGGCCGTCCTCGGCCGCTACGGCGGCCAGTTCGGGGCTGCCGTCCTCGGCGAGGTCGTGCTCGTCGCGGACCTCGCCGACGAGTTCCTCGACGATGTCCTCCAGCGTGACCACGCCGGCGGTGCCGCCGTACTCGTCGACGACCACGGCCATCGGCTGTTCGCTGCGCAACCGTTCCAGCAGCGGCTGCACCGGCAGGGAGCCGGGCACCAGCAGCGGGGCGACGCAGATCCGGCTCACGGTGGTGCGGTCGCGGTCGGACTCGGGCACGGCGAGGGCGTCCTTGAGGTGGACCACGCCGGTGATCTCGTCGATGCGGTCGCGGTAGACCGGGAAGCGGGACAGGCCCGTGGCGCGGGTCAGGTTGAGCACGTCGGCCGCGGTGGCCGTGTGCATGAGGGCGCTGACCTTCACCCGGGGGGTCATGACGTGCTGGGCCGTGAGCTCGCCCAGCGAGAGGGTCCGTACGAAGAGGTCGGCGGTGTCCTGTTCGAGGGCGCCTGCCTGGGCCGAATGGCGGACCAGGGAGACCAGTTCGCCGGGGGTCCGGGCGGAGGCCATCTCCTCGGTCGGCTCCACGCCGAGCGCCCGGACGAGCCGGTTGGCGACGGCGTTCAGGCCGGCGATGACCGGCCGGAAGGCGCGGGAGAAGGCGTTCTGGGGGCCGGCGACGAAGCGGGCCACCTGGAGCGGCCGGGAGACCGCCCAGTTCTTCGGTACGAGCTCGCCGACGACCATCTGGACGGCGGAGGCGAGCAGCATGCCGATGACGACGGCGACGCCGGGGACGGCTCCCTGCGGCAGGCCGGTCGCGGCGAGCGGCCCGGCCAGCAGTGCGGCGAGGGCGGGCTCGGCGAGCATGCCGACCACGAGGGAGGTGATGGTGATGCCGAGCTGGGTGCCGGAGAGCTGGAAGGAGAGCTCTTTCAGGGCTTCGACCACCGTGCGGGCACGGCGGTCACCGTCGGCTGCGGCGCGCTCGGCCTCGGGTCTCTCCACGGTGACGAGGCCGAATTCGGCTGCCACGAAGAAACCGTTGGCGAGGATCAGGGCGAATGCCGCCGCGAGCAGGAGTAGCGGAATGGTCATGCCGCCGCCTCCGGAGGGAGGGCGGCGCGGGTACTACCGGACGATCCGTCCATTGCTGGAGGGAGTCACTCCTCAAGTCGCAGGTGCCCACGGACCTCGGGGTCCCGGGGCCGGTGGGAGGGCGCACGACTGCGCCCCGCCACCAGGGTAGTCATTGAGATCCCGGCCGCAACGGTACGCAGCGACGGGGATCGGCGGTCTCAGCTGTCGTTCGCGCCGGTTCCGCGGGAATCGGCCAGGGCGCGCAGGGCACGCGCGTCGCCGATCGCCTGCTGCTTGGCGACACCCGGCTGGATGCCGAGGACGGGCAGGCTGGTGCCGTCGCTGAGGTCGAGGAACACCCACGGGTCGCCCGGGCGGAGGTTGACCCGCAGGATCTGCGCCCACTCCAGGCGGCGGGTGGTGGTCAGGTTGACCACGGTGACTCCAGCCTCGTCCGCGACCACCTTGGGGCGGCTGAGCAGGACGAGTACGGAGGACAGCAGGACGGCGACGAAGACGAAGCTGATCCGCTCGCCGGGCTGCAGGCGCTCCAGCATCACCGCGATCGAGGTGATGGTGGCGAACATGGCGAGGCCGACGCCCAGCAGGACCACCCGGGTACGGGTCGGCCGGAAGGTGACCGGCAGGGCGGGCGGTTCGGGCTGGGCGGCGGGCTCGGCCATGGTGGTTCGGGTGCCTTCTGCAGTGGTGGTGCGGATCAGAGCCGGCAGGCGTGGATCGAGGTGGTGAGGATCGCGCGCGCGCCGAGCTCGTACAGGTCGTCCATGATCCGCTGGGCTTCCTTGGCCGGGACCATGGCGCGGACCGCGACCCAGCCCTCGTTGTGCAGCGGGGAGACGGTCGGCGACTCCAGGCCCGGGGTGAGGGCGACCGCGCGCTCCAAGTGCTCGGCGCGGCAGTCGTAGTCCATCATCACGTAGCTGCGGGCGACCAGGACGCCCTGGAGGCGGCGCAGGAACTGCTGGACCTGCGGGTCGTCGGCGTCGGCGCCGTTGCCGCGGATCACGACGGCCTCGGAGGTGAGGATCGGCTCGCCGATGACCTCCAGGCCCGCGTTGCGCAGGCTGGTGCCGGTCTCGACGACGTCCGCGATGATCTGGGCGACGCCGAGCTGGATGGCGGTCTCGACCGCGCCGTCGAGGTGGACGACGGAGGCGTCGATCCCCTTCTCGGCGAGGTGCTTGGCGACGATTCCCTCGTACGAGGTGGCGATCGTCATCCCGTGGAAGTCCTCGGGGCCCTTCGCCGTGCCGGGGGTGGTGGCGTAGCGGAAGGTGGACCGGCCGAAGTTCAGCGGCAGGATCTCCTCGGCGCTCGCGCCGGAGTCGAGCAGCAGGTCGCGGCCGGTGATGCCGATGTCGAGCTTGCCGGAGGAGACGTAGATCGCGATGTCCTTGGGGCGGAGGTAGAAGAACTCCACCTCGTTCTCGGGGTCGACGACCACGAGCTCCTTGGACTCCTTGCGCATCCGGTAGCCGGCCTCATGGAGCATCGCCGACGCCGGTCCGGAGAGTGAACCCTTGTTGGGGACGGCGATGCGCAGCATGGGGCTTCCTTTGGTGCGTGGTGTGCGTGGTTACGGGCGGGTGTGCGTGCCGTGGATCAGAGGTGCGCGTAGACGTCGTCGAGGGAGATCCCGCGCGCGACCATCATCACCTGGACGTGGTACAGCAGCTGGGAGATCTCCTCGGCGGCGGCTTCCTTGCCCTCGTACTCGGCGGCCATCCAGACCTCGGCGGCCTCCTCGACGACCTTCTTGCCGATGGCATGGACGCCCTTGTGGACGAGCTCGGCGGTGCGGGAGGTGCTGGGGTCGCCTTCGGCTGCCTTGAGCTGGAGCTCGGTGAAGAGCTCTTCGAAGGTCTTGGAGGGTTCGTTCGCCATGATGTCCTTAGAGTAAGGGCTCACCCGGGTGTCCCCGTGCCGGGGTTCACTCCTTGGACTAGCGCCAGGGTTCGCTGACGGTCCGCAGGGTCATGGCGGTGGAGACGGCGGCGGTGACCGCTTCGTGCCCCTTGTCCTCGTTCGACCCCTCGAGCCCGGCGCGGTCCAGCGCCTGCTCGTCGTTGTCGCAGGTCAGCACGCCGAAGCCGACGGGGACTCCGGTGTCGATCGACACCTGTACCAGGCCCTGGGTGACGCCCTGGCAGACGTAGTCGAAGTGCGGGGTGCCGCCGCGGATGACCACGCCGAGGGCGACGATCGCATCGTAACCGCGACCGGCCAGGACCTTCGCCACGACCGGCAGCTCGAAGCTGCCGGGGACGCGGAGCAGGGTGGGCTCGTCGATGCCCAGCTCGTGCAGGGCCCGCAGGGCGCCGTCGACCAGTCCGTCCATGACCTTCTCGTGCCACTGGGCCGCGATCACGGCGACTCGGAGGTCTCCGCAGTTCTTCACGCTCAGTTCGGGTGCGCCCTTGCCGCTCACAGCTCTGCTCCTCGGTGGTTCGTGGATGTACGTACGGTGGTGGTGCTTGCTTACTGGTTGCCGCAGGCGGACGTGGTCACGGCCCCGTCCAGCCACGGCAGGTCGTGGCCCATCCGGTCCCGCTTGGTGCGCAGGTACCGCAGATTGTGCTCGCCCGCCTCGACCGGCATGGCCTCCCGGCCGGTGACCTCGATGCCGTGCCGCACGAGGGCGGCGGACTTGTCGGGGTTGTTGGTCAGCAGCCGGACGTCGTGCACGCCGAGGTCGGCGAGGATCTGCGCGCCGGCCGCGTAGTCGCGGGCGTCGGCGGGCAGGCCCAGTTCCAGGTTGGCGTCCAGGGTGTCGCGGCCGCGCTCCTGCAGTTCGTACGCGCGCAGCTTGGACAGCAGTCCGATGCCGCGGCCCTCGTGGCCGCGCAGGTAGACGACGATCCCGCGGCCCTCGTCCTTGATCCGCTGCATGGAGGCGTGCAACTGGGGGCCGCAGTCGCAGCGCTGGGAGGCGAAGATGTCGCCGGTGAGGCACTCGGAGTGCATGCGGACCAGGAGGTCGGTGCCGTCGCCGATCTCGCCGTGGACGAGGGCGACGTGCTCGACGCCGTCGACGGTGGAGCGGTAGCCGTAGGCCGTGAACGCGCCGAAGGCGGTCGGCAGGTTGACCTCGGCCTCGCGGCGCACGGTGGGCTCGGCGGAGCGGCGGTAGGCGATCAGGTCCTCGATGGAGATGATCGTCAGGCCGTGCTTGCGGGCGAAGGGGATCAGCTCGGGCAGGCGCAGCATGACGCCGTCCTCGCCAGCGATCTCCACGATGGCACCGGCCGGGCGCAGGCCCGCGAGGCGGGCGAGGTCCACGGCCGCCTCGGTGTGGCCGTTGCGGACGAGGACGCCGCCCGGCTTGGCGCGCAGCGGGAAGATGTGGCCGGGGCGGACGAAGTCGCCGGGACCGGAGACCCCGTCGGCGAGCAGCCGCAGGGTGGCGGCGCGGTCGGCGGCCGAGATGCCGGTGGTGACGCCGTGGGCGGCGCTCGCGTCGACGGAGACGGTGAAGGCGGTCTTCATCGACTCGGTGTTGTTCTGGACCATCTGGGGGAGTTCGAGCCGGTCCAGCTCGGGGCCCTCCATGGGGGCGCAGATCAGGCCGCGGCACTCGCTCATCATGAAGGCGATGATCTCGGGGGTGGCCTTCTCGGCGGCGATGACGAGGTCGCCCTCGTTCTCGCGGTCCTCGTCGTCGACGACGACCACCGGCCGGCCCGCCGCGATGTCGCGGACGGCCTGCTCGACGGGGTCGAGGCGGAAGGTCTCTTCGGGGATCTCGGGCACGGGCTTGAGGGTGGTCATGCCGTTGCTCCTTCCAGGGCCGGGGCGGGGGTGGTGGTGCGCGAGCGCTGGTACCAGTCGTAGGCGCCCCAGACCACGAGGGCGAAGTACACGACGTAGACGAGGCCGGAGAAGGCCAGGCCGTTGTTGAAGGCGAGGGGGACGCCGACCAGGTCGACGAGGAGCCAGGCGATCCAGAACTCGACGAGGCCGCGGGCCTGGGCGACCATCGCGACGATGGTGCCGACGAAGATGTACGCGTCGGCCCACGGGCTCCAGGAGAGGTCCGGGTAGAGCGTGAACAGGCCGCCGACGGCGAGGGTGCCGAGGGCCGCTCCGGCGAGGAGCAGTCCGCGCTCCTTCCAGGTGGCGGTGCGCACGGCGATGGAGCCGTCCTGGGCCTGCCGGCGGCCGAGCTGCCAGGCGCGCCAGCCCCACGCGGCCACGCCGATGACCAGGAGCTGCTTGCCGACGCCGCCGGCGAGGTGGGCGGAGGCGTAGGCGGCGATGAGGATCAGGCCGGAGAGGAGCTGGGCGGGCCAGGTCCATATGGAGCGGCGCCAGCCGAGGGCGAGCGCGGTCAGGCCCATGAGGTTGCCGATCATGTCGGACCAGATGACCTTCTGGCCGAAGACGGTGAAGGCTTCGGCGTTGAGCCAGGTCAGGGCGGTCACTGGTCGTCTCCCGTCGGATTCGCGTGCAGCGGGTCCACCCCGGCGGCCAGGAGGCGCTCGACGTACTTCGCGAGGACGTCGACCTCCAGGTTGACCGGGTCGCCGGGCTGCTTGATGCCGAGCGTGGTCAGGGCGAGGGTGGTGGGGATGAGGCTGATCGTGAACCAGTCGGCGGCCGCCTCGACCACGGTGAGGCTGACGCCGTCGACCGTGATGGAGCCCTTCTCGACCACGTAGCGGGAGAGGTTCTGCGGGAGGGCGACCTTGACGATCTCCCAGTGCTCGGAGGGGGTCCGGGAGAGGATCTCGCCGGTGCCGTCCACGTGCCCCTGGACCAGGTGTCCGCCGAGGCGTCCGCCGAGGGCCATCGGGCGCTCCAGGTTGACCCGGGAGCCCTCGGCGAGGGCGCCGAGGCTGGAGCGGTTCAGGGTCTCCTGCATGACGTCCGCGGTGAACTCGCCGTCGGCGGTCTCCACGACGGTCAGGCAGACGCCGTTCACGGCGATGGAGTCGCCGTGCTTGGCGCCCTCGGTGACCAGGGGGCCGCGCAGCCGGAAGCGGGAGGCCTCCTCGAGCTGCTCGACGGCGGCGACCTCGCCCAGTTCTTCGACGATTCCGGTGAACACTCAGTGCTCCTTGGGGGCGGTGGTGGGGATGGCGGTGATGCGGAGATCGGGGCCCACGCGGACGGCCTCGGTGATGTCGAGGCGGACGGCGCGGGAGATGTTCGTGATGCCTGCGTCGCCGAAGGCCGCGGGGCCGGCGCCGAGCAGGGCCGGGGCGAGGTAGCCGACGACCCGGTCGACGGCTCCGCCCTCGACGAAGGCGCCCGCCAGGGTGGGGCCGCCCTCCAGGAGGAGGGAGCGCACGCCACGGGCGTACAGCTCCGCCAGGAGCGTGTGGACCGGGATCCGGCCGTCCTGCAGGGGCAGCCGCAGGAGGTCGACACCGGGCAGGTGGCGGGTGTCGGCGTCCTCGGCGACGACCAGCAGCGTGGGCGCGGAGTCGTCGAGGATGCGGGCGCCCGGCCGGATCCCGGCGTGGGTGTCGAGGGCCACGCGCAGGGGCTGGGTGGCTCCGTCGATGCCGCGGACGGCCAGGTGGGGGTCGTCGGCGCGCAGGGTGCCGCCGCCCACCAGGACGGCGTCGGTCTCGGCGCGCAGCCGGTGGACGTCCGCGCGGGACTCGGCGGAGCTGATCCAGCGGCTGGTGCCGTCGGCTGCGGCGCTGCGGCCGTCGAGGGTGGCGGCGTACTTCCAGGTCACGTGGGGGCGGCCGAGCCGTACGGAGGTCAGCCAGGCGGTGTTGCCGGCCTCGGCCTCCGCCTCCAGGAACCCGGCCTCGGTGTCGACCCCGGCGGCGCGCAGGGTGGCCGCGCCCCCGCTGGCCTGCAGGTTCGGGTCGGAGACGGCGTAGACCACGCGGGCGATCCCGGCCTCGACAAGGGCGCGGGCGCAGGGCCCCGTACGCCCGGTGTGGTTGCAGGGTTCGAGGGTGACGTAGGCGGTGCCGCCGCGGGCCGCGTCGCCTGCGGCGCGCAGGGCGTTGACCTCGGCGTGCGGGCCGCCGGCCCGCTCGTGCCAGCCCTCGCCCACGACGGCGCCGGAGGCGTCGGTGATGACGCAGCCGACGACGGGGTTGGGGCTGGTGGAGCCGAGTCCGCGGGCGGCGAGCTCGACGGCTCGGCGCATGGCACGGGTACCCCCGTCGGATGCGGGTGCTGCGTGCGCGGCGTGTGTCGCCACCGGGTCCTCCTGCCTCATCGGGCACGGACTCCGGGGCCTGTCGGGATGCGACAGATGAAGCGGTCCAGCTCACAGGGGGACGCCGAGGCCGAAAAAACGGTCCGATCGTGCACATCCGCAGGGATGCGCCGATGAACCGCCGACGGCGGCGTACCCGTGACTGGCCCGCCGCGCACTGCCTCCCATCCGGACTTTAACCGTCGGTCCAGGAATCTCACCTGGTCAACCGGCCGCTGGCTGCGGACGGGTCGCGGACTATAACCGCCGGTTCGGAATTGCACCGACCCCGGAGTGCGCTGCTACTGGTACTCCAGCCAGTTTGCCACGGGTGATCCGCCGCCATGCAGGCGATGCGGTGTGGCCTGGCTCACAGAGGGTGACCCGGAGGTGACCGCGGCCGGGACCCGGTCAAGCGGACCCGGGGTTGGTCCAGACCTATTGACGGGGTGGTCTAGTCCTCTTAACGTTCCCTTCAACTTCTCGGGAACAGCCCGTCAGATGTGCGCACGTCACGGGCCAACACGCTTCTGTACCACCCCCGTTGCTTCACGTCGTGTCCAGTTGTGTCCCGCATCCTCCCCTCCCCAGGAGGCACCATGCCGTCCCCCACACGTACGAGAGCGATGCTCCTGGCATCCGGCGCCGCAATCGCCGGACTGCTGGTGGGCGGGCTCTCTGCGGGCGTCTCGCACGCCGCCGACAACGAGTCCTGTCGCCCCGACGGGCTGTACAGGACGGCCGGCGTCGACGTCCCGTACTGCTCGGTCTACGACTCCGAAGGCCGCGAGAAGATGGGCGCCGACCACCAGCGCCGCGTCATCGGATACTTCACCGGCTGGCGCACCGGCAAGGACGGCACCCCCGCCTACCTCGCCCACAACATCCCGTGGTCCAAGGTCACCCATCTGAACTACGCCTTCGCCCACGTGGGCGCCGACAACAAGATCTCCGTCGGCTCGGACGGCGTGAACAACGCCGCCACCGGGATGACCTGGCCCGGAGTCGCGGGCGCCGAGATGGACCCGGCCCTCCCCTACAAGGGCCACTTCAACCAGCTGACCAAGTTCAAGAAGCAGTACCCGGGCGTCAAGACGCTGATCTCGGTCGGCGGCTGGGCGGAGACCGGCGGCTACTTCGGCGACGACGGCAACCGCGTCGCCTCCGGCGGCTTCTACTCGATGGCCACGAACGCCGACGGCTCGGTGAACCAGGCCGGCATCGACACCTTCGCCGACTCCTCGGTCGAGTTCATCCGCACGTACGGGTTCAACGGCGTCGACATCGACTACGAGTACCCGACCACGATGAAGGACGCGGGCAACCCGCTCGACTGGCAGCTGTCCAACGCCCGCCGCGCCGGCCTGGTCCAGGGCTACGCGGCCCTGATGAAGTCCCTGCGCGAGAAGCTCGACCGGGCGGGCGCCGCCGACGGCAAGCACTACCTGCTCTCCGTCGCCGCCCCCTCCTCCGGCTACCTGCTGCGGGGGATGGAGACGTTCCAGGTCCAGAAGTACCTTGACTACGTCAACATCATGTCCTACGACCTGCACGGCGCCTGGAACGAGTACGTCGGCCCCAACGCCTCGCTCTTCGACGACGGCAAGGACGGCGAGCTGGCCGCCGCGGGCGTCTACTCCACCTCCCAGTACGGCGGCATCGGCTACCTCAACACCGACTGGGCGTACCACTACTTCCGCGGCTCGATGCCGGGCGGCCGCATCAACATCGGCCTGCCCTACTACACCCGCGGCTTCAAGAACGTGCAGGGCGGCACCGACGGCCTGTGGGGCAAGGCACCCGCGACCACCTGCCCGGCCGGCGCGGGCCTGACCAAGTGCGGTGACGGCGCGGTCGGCATCGACAACCTGTGGCACGACAAGGACACCAACGGGGTCGAGTCCCCGGCGGGCTCCAACCCGATGTGGCACGCCAAGAACCTGGAGAAGGGGGTCGTCGGCGACTACGTCACCACGTACGGCTTCCCGTCGAACACCACGCTGACCGGCACCTACGTCCGCAAGTACGACTCCACCCTCGTGGCGCCGTGGCTGTGGAACGCGCAGAAGAAGGTCTTCCTGTCGACGGAGGACGAGCAGTCGGTCGGCGCCAAGGCCGACTACGTGGTGAACAAGGGCATCGGCGGCACGATGGTCTGGGAGCTCGCGGGCGACTACGCCTACAACGCGGCCAAGGGCCAGTACGAGATGGGCGACACCCTCACCGACACGATGTACCAGAAGTTCAAGACGGCCTCCCCGTACGGCGCGAAGAAGTCCGACGCGGCGCTTCCCGCCCGGGCCGTGAACATCAGGACGGAGTTCACCGAGTTCAAGCTGGGCGACTCCAACTACCCGCTCACGCCGAAGCTCAAGATCACCAACAACACGAGCACGACGCTGCCCGGCGGCACCGAGTTCCAGTTCGACTACGGGACCTCGGCCCCGGACAACGCCTCCGACCAGTCGGGCTTCGGCACGAAGGTGATCAGCAGCGGTCACACCGGCAACAACGTCGGCGGCCTGAAGGGCGACTTCCAGCGGGTCTCCCTCAAGCTCCCGGCCTGGCAGACGCTGGCCCCGGGCGCCTCCGTGGACCTGGCTTTCAACTACTACCTTCCGGTCTCCACGCCCTCCAACTGGACGGTGAACATCTCCGGCACCACCTACGCCCTCGCCGGTGACCTGGCACGCGGCACCACGGTGACGGAACCGGGCGGCTGCGTCGTGCCCGGTTCCGTCACCGTGGGGCCGCGGGCCCGGTCACGTGCCAGGGCGTAGGTGGTGACGGACACGCTCCCCAGCCACCTGCATGCCGGGGACGCCGGAAGGTGGTAGGTGAAAGCCAGGCAGAACGAGACACCCG
>NZ_JARAYQ010000206.1:0-15293 GCF_033794505.1 Streptomyces sp. MB09-01
AGTTTTGTATAAGGGACAGGGTCCTAGCCGCAGGTATCGGGAGATCGACGGGGCGGCGGGCCCGCCGCAGTCCCCGCCGCCCCGTCGATCTCCCGCTACCTGCGCCTCGGACCGCTCGGCACCGCGCTGCTGCCGCAGGACCGCCCCCGCGTCCTGCTCGTCGACGAGATCGACAAGAGCGACATCGACCTGCCCGGCGACCTCCTCACCGTCTTCGAGGACGGCGGCTTCCTCATCCCCGAACTCGCCCGCCTCGCCCAGGAGGACCCCACCGTCGCCATCGGCACCGACGACGACCCCGACGCCGCCGTGCGGATCACCCAGGGCCTCGTCCAGTGCCGGTACTTCCCCGTCGTGGTCCTCACCAGCAACGGCGAACGCGACTTCCCGCCCGCCTTCCTGCGGCGCTGCGTCCGCCTCCACCTCGAGCCGCCCGGACCGGAGAAGCTCGCCCGCATCGTGCGCCGCCGGCTGGGCGTCGACGTCGAGGACGGCGAGGAGTACCAGGAACTCGTCCAGAGCTTCCTCGACCGGGGCGAGGACGGGGACCTGGCCACCGACCAGCTCCTCAACGCCATCCAACTGCGCCTGGCCGGTGCCTGGTCCGCCCCAGGGGACCGCGACCGCTTCCTCGCCACCGTCATGCAGCACCTGACCGGGCCGACGGCGTGATCGAGAGGCTGCTCGCCGCCTTCGCCGAGGGCGCCGACGACGACGGCGGCCCGCGCACCGGCGTGGGGGCGGAGGAGATCGCCGACATCCTGTGGCTGGCGGCCCGGGTGGACCCGGCCGGGGCCCGCACGCCCGCTGCACCCGCCGCCGACCCAGCGGGCGAGCAGCCGCCGGTTCCCGGACCCCCCGCGCCGGAGCCCGGTCCCGGCACCCCTTCCTCACCCGTGCCCGGCGGCCGGGACGGGGGCGGGCCCGCCGTCCGGTTCTTCCCGGCCTCCCCGCGCGAGCCCGCCGGGGATCCGGCCGACGTCCACGGAAAGCCGGCCGACGCCGCGCCGGGCCGCCGGGGCTCGCCCGTACGGCTGCCGCGGGCCGCCTCGCTCGACGATCCGCTCGCCCTGATGCGCTCCCTGCGCCCGGTCGGTCGGCGCTCCATCGGCGGCCCCGGGGAGGAACTGGACGAGCAGCTCACCGTCGAGCGCAGCATCGAGCGGAGGGTGGCGACCCCGGTCCTGCGGCCCGCCGAGAGCCGCTGGCTGGACCTGGCGCTGGTCGTCGACACGCACCACTCGATGCTGCTGTGGTCGGACCTCGTGGACGAGCTCCGCCGCGTCCTGACCCGCAGCGGCGTCTTCCGCGACGTGCGCACCTGGCAGCTCACCGGCACCGGATCCGGCGCCACCCCGATGGTCACGCGGGGCCGCGGCGGCCCGCCCCGCAACCCGCTCGAACTGGCCGACCCCGCCGGCCGCCGGCTGATCCTCGTACTCTCCGACACCGTGGCGGGCGGCTGGCGGGAGGCTCCCGTCCAGGGCGTGCTCCGGCACTGGTGCGCGCACAACGCCGTGGCCGTCCTGAACGTCCTGCCCGAACGGCTCTGGACGCGCGGCGCCGTCCGGCCCGTCCCCTTCGCCGTCCGCGCGGACCGGCCGGCGGCCGCCACCCGCTCCTGGCAGCAGGTACCGGCCGCCCGGCGGGCCGGCGCCGGGCGCCGCCGCGCCGCCGCCGCGGCCGTCGTGCCGGTGGTCGGCGTCGCCTCGGGAAGCCTGGCCCGGCTGGTGCGCGTGGTCTCCGGGGACGGCCGCTGGCGGCGGCTGGCCTGCCTGCGCCTGGACGCGGAGCCGGGGACCACGGGCGCCCCGGAGGATCCCGCCCCCGCCGCCGGACGCAGCGCGCTGGAAGTGGTGGAACGCTTCCGGGCGAGCGCCTCCCCGACCGCGCAGCAGCTCGCCGCCCACCTGGCCGCCGTACCGCTGACCCTGCCCGTCATGACGCTCGTCCGGCGCTCCCTGCTGCGCGACTCCGAACACGGCCACCTGGCGGAGGTCGCCCTCGGAGGGCTCTTCGCCCCCTGGGGCGCCGAACAGGACGCCGAGGAGGTGGAGTTCGAGTTCCTGCCCGGCGTACGGGAAGCACTGCTCGGCTCGCAGCTGCGCGGGGACGTGGCCGCCGTACGCGAACTGGTGCGCCGCCGCGTCTGGGAGTTCATGTCCCGCAACCGGGGCACCGGACCGGACTTCTCCGCGGTCCGGGTCGCCCCGGGGCGGGCCGGCCGCCGCCGGGTGGCCGACGGGGCCCTGCCCTTCGCGGCCGGGCCGCCGCGGGACCAGGGCCTGCGGGACCGGGTCGTACGGGTGCGCTACGACGCCATGCCCGAGCCGCAGGAGGTCGGCACCCTCCTGACGCCCCGGCTGGTGCTCACGGTCGGCGACGCCCCGCTCTCCCGGGGCGCGGTCGCGTGGGTGCGGGCCGGCGCCCGGGAGGTCCCCTGCCGCCCGGTGTGGTGGGACGACGCGCTGCCCCGGGTCTTCCTGCTGGAGGCCGACGAGGACCTGGTGGCTCCGGGCGCGTGGCCGGAGCCGATGCCCCCCGTCTGGACGCAGGACCCGCCCGCCGACCGGGTCCGTGTCGACGGCGTCACCGACCAGGGCGACCCGGTCGCCCTGACGGCCGAGGTGGTCCCGTACGAGGGCGCCCGCAACGGGGAGCTGGTCCGGCTCTCCGCCGAGCCCGAGAGCTGGACGCACTACCGCGGCGGCCCGGTCTCCGACGCCGGAAAGCTGGTCGGCGTCGTCCACGGCGTCTGGCCGGACCGCATGGTGTTCCTCTCGGGCCGTGCCCTGCATGAACAGCCGGGCTTCCGCGAAACCGTCGAGGAGGCCGTGTGGTCCTGGCACGACGCGCTGGTCCGGCCCGCGGCCGGCCTGCCGGTGTGCGTGGCCGTCCAGCCCGGTGACGACGGCGTGTACCCGCGCGGAAGCTCGCCGAACGCGGAGGTGTCGGAGCTCCTGATGCGTCTCATGGGCGACACCCGCATCACCGGGCGACTGACCGGCGGCGAGGAGGGCGACCCGGTGCTGGTCGTACTGGAGACGCCGGGCGCCCTGGGCAAGGCCGGCCGCCTCCTGTCGGAACTCCCCGGGGCCATGGCCGGGTTCGGTGACCGGCGGACGGACGGCGCGCACCCCTCTCTGGCCGTCTCCGTGGCGACCGGAGAGACCCCCGCCGGAGAGACCCCCGCCGGGGGGAGCCCCGTGCCGGGACGGGCGACGGCCGATGCCGTCCACCTCCTGCGGCACCCCGGGATCGGGGAACGAGACCTGCGGCGGTCGGGGTTCGGGTCCCTGGTCCTGGCCCTGTCCCACCCCTTGTACCTGGAACTGCGCGAGGTGACGCAGCCCGATGTGCTGCGGTCACTCGACCGGTCGGAGGGCGGGCCCGCGGGCTGGATGTGGACCGGCGACCCCGCCGAGCTCGGGGCGGCCCTCCTGGAGGCCGCTGAGCTGAGGAGCGAGGGCGTCGGCTGGCCGACCTGCGGTGTCGGCGCCACGGAGTCCGAACCGGTGGGGTGCCTCGGGATCCGGCTCCCCGGACACGACCGGTGCCTGGCCCATCTGGAGAGCGCCGAACAGCGGGCCTACCTCGGAACGCTCGGTCCCGGGGCACCTCTGGACCTGCGGGGCACCACCTTCGAGCGCGGACTGCTGCAGGAGGTCCTCGAGGCGGTGCGGCACCCGGGTTCGCGGCGGGTGAGGCTGGGCCCGGCCGACTTCGACCGGGCACGCTTCGTGGACGACTGGAACACGGTGGACGCCGAGTTCTCGGGCCGCGCCTCCTTCGCCCAGGCCGTGTTCGCGGGCCGGGCCATGTTCGTGCGCACCGCCGTCGGAGGGCGGGCCTCCTTCACCGGCGCGGTGTTCCACGGCGTCGCCGTCTTCGACCGGAGCCTCTTCCAGCGCGCGAGCACGTTCCGCCGTACGGTCTTCCGCGGCCCGGCGGAGTTCACGGACACCGAGTTCCTCGAAGGGGTCTCCTTCGGCCGGGCCGCGCTGGAGGCCCCGGCCGACCTGAACGGGATGCGGGTGACCGGGACGGCGGACTTCACCCGCACCGTCTTCAGCGGTCCGGCCGGGCTGAGCGGGGCCGATTTCGCCGGACCCGTCTGCTTCGCGTCCGCGAGGTGGGAACGCGGACTGGTCGCCGGCGGAGCCGTGTTCCACGGACCGGTCGACTTCGGACGCGCCGCCTTCCACGGCCGGGTCCGCTTCGAAGGCGTCCGCTTCGCAGCGGACGCGGACGCCGTGCCGCCCTTCACCGACCGGCCGGAGGACTGGGCGGTCCGCCGGCGCACGGACGGCACGTGGGACGTCCGCCTGCTCGACGCCGGGGAGAAATGACCCCTTCCGCTCAGGGCCCGCTGTGCGAGGCCTCCAGCCGGCGCGGCGGGCGGCCGTCCGCCGTGGTGAGGGTCGCCTCGATCTCGTCCAGGGCCCGGCGGGCCGTCGCGATGCGGTCCCGTACGTCCGCGTCGGCCGGCGGCGGCCCCGGCTGCTTCCGGTCGCGGTCGGCCGCGTCCTCGATCTCGCGCGCCTCGTCGAGGGAGTTGAGGACGACCCCGATCAGGACGTTCACCAGCACGAAGGAGGCGAGCAGCGCGTAGGAGGCGTAGTAGATGATGCTGAGCCGGGAGATCTGCAGCCCGGCCCGGACGGCATCGGTCAGGCCGTCCAGGGTGGTCAGCAGGAACAGCGTGAGCATCGCGCGGCCCACCGAGCCGTAGTGTCCGGGGTCGGACTCGGCGAAGCAGACCCAGCCGACCATGGCGTACACGTACAGCACCAGCGCGCCGACGAACAGGAAGCTGGCGGTGCCCGGCAGGCTGCGGCCGACGGCGATCAGCAGGATGCGCAGGTGCGGCAGGAAACGGGCGGTGCGCAGGACGCGCGCCAGTCGCAGCAGCCGCAGCAGGGTGGTGTTCTCGCGGACGAGCGGAACGAAGGCGGAGGCCACGACCGCGAGGTCGAAGAGGTTCCACGGGTCGCGGAAGAATGCTTTCGGCCGGTCGGCGAACGAGCCCATGCGCAGCAGCATCTCCACGCTGAACAGGGCCAGGCAGCAGTTCTCCGCGCCCTGCAGGACGAGCCGGTGCTCCGCGGCGAGCCCGCTGTACGTCTCCACCCCCATCAGGGCGGCGTTGAACAGGATCGCGCAGAAGACGACCATCCCGAAGGCGGGGGCCTCCGTGGCCACCCGGCACCGGGCTGCCAGTTTCATCCGACCGCGTCCGGCCGGCCTCGGGTCTGTCATCGTGCTCCTCGTACTCTCGTCTGCGCCGCGGGTGAACGGCGGCCCACCCCCTCTAACGCCCCACAGCCGATCGGGTTTCATCACTTTCCGCACGCCAACGCGCCGACTCGTGCGGGTTGTCCGCCGATCCGGTCTCGGAGATGCCGAACCGGGCGTGGAAGGCGCGCAGGGAAGCCGGGGCCCACCAGTTGGCCCGGCCGGCCAGCCGCATGGCGACCGGTACGAGGACCGCCCTGATCAGCGTGGCGTCGACGAGGATCACCACGACCATGCCGATGCCGAGCATCTTGAGGAAGACGATCCCGTACGAGGCGTACGAGGCGTACATGGCGAAGGAGGCGGCGAGGACGACCGCCGCCGAGGTGATCAGCGGACCGCCGCGCTCCAGGCCGACGGCCACGGCGCCGAGGTCGTCGCCGGTGCGGTCGTACTCCTCATGCTCGCCCTCTACCGCTCGGACCGGGGCAACGAGGCACTGGCGGTCCACGCCGCCCAGCGCAGCCGGGTCGTCGAGGAACTGGGGGCGGAGCCGGGCCCCGCCCTGCGCACGCTCCACGCCCGCCTGCTGCGCCAGGAGCCGGAGCTCATGGGGATGTCCGTACTGCGCCGGGACGGCTGAGCACCGGCTGCGCGAGCCCGCCGCGGATGAGGGCGATCACCTCGGCGACGTGCTCGTTGAGGTAGAAGTGGCCGCCGGGGAAGCGGTGGAGGGCGAAGGGGCCCACGGTGTGGTCGGCCCAGGCCGCGGCCTCCTCGGCGGTGACCTCGGGGTCGCTGTCCCCGGTGAGCACCGTGACCGGGGAGGTCAGGGCGGGGCCCGGGCGGTAGCGGTAGGTCTCGGCGGCCTTGTAGTCGCCGCGGATCGCCGGGAGCACCGACCGCAGCAGCTCGTCGTCGGCCAGGACCGCCGGATCCGTGCCGTTCATCCCCTTGATCCTGGCGAGCAGTTGCTCGTCGGGGGCGAGGTGGACCAGCTGGTTCTCGCGCGGGCGCGAGGGCGCCCGGCGCCCCGAGGCGAACAGCGCCACCGGCGCGGGATCGCCTGCCGCCTCCATCCGCCGCGCCACCTCGAAGGCCAGGGACGCGCCCAGGCTGTGTCCGAACAGCGCCACCGGCCGGTCGCACCACGGCCGCAGCTCCGCGACGACCCGGTCCGCGAGCTCGTGCAGATCGTCGACGCACCGCTCGTGGCGGCGGTCCTGGCGGCCCGGATACTGCACGGCGAGCACGTCGGCGTCCGGCGACAGGGCCCGCGACACCGGGAAGTAGTAGCTGGCCGAGCCGCCGGCGTGCGGGAAGCAGAACAGCCGTACCGGGGCGTCCTCGGCGGGGTGGAAGCGGCGCAGCCAGACGCTGGTCGCCGTCAGGGTCGTACGGGTCATCGTCGGTCGGTGTCCTTTCGGTGGGAGGCGGCCCGGCTCACGGGGGCGGTCCAGGCGCCCGGCGGACGCCAGCCGCGCACGGGACCCCAGTCGGCCCGGGCCGGCGGCGCGGCCTGCGCGCCGCCGTCGCCCGGCTGCCGGGCGACGGCGGCCAGCGCGAGGAGGACGGCGGCCAGTTCGGTGCCGTCGGGCGCGCCGCGCACGATCTTCACGTCTGGTTCGGCCCGCTCGCTCATCGGGCGGCTTCCTCGGTCGTCGGGTCGGGTCGGGTCGGAGTGGGGAAGGGGGTCAGAACGGCGGGTTGCCGTGCTTGCGTTCGGGCAGCGGCACGTGCTTCGCCCGCAGCACTTCGAGCGCGTCCGCCAGCACCTGCCGGGTGGCGGCCGGGTCGATGACGTCGTCGACGAGGCCGCGCTCGGCGGCGTAGTAGGGATGCATGAGTTCCTGCCGGTACTGCTTGACGCGCTGCGCGCGTGCCGCCTCCGGGTCGTCCGATGCGGCGATCTCCCGGCGGAAGACGACGTTGGCCGCGCCCTCGGCGCCCATGACGGCGATCTCGTTGGTGGGCCACGCGAAGGACAGGTCCGCGCCGATCGAGCGGGAGTCCATGACGATGTAGGCACCGCCGTACGCCTTGCGCAGGATCACCTGCACCCGGGGCACCGTGGCCGCGCAGTACGCGTACAGCAGTTTCGCACCGTGCCGGATGACACCGCCGTGCTCCTGGTCGCTGCCCGGCAGGAACCCCGGCACGTCGACCAGCGTCACCAGCGGGATGCTGAAGGCGTCGCAGGTCTGTACGAAGCGGGCGGCCTTCTCCGAGGCGTGGATGTCCAGCACACCGGCGAGCGAGGCGGGCTGGTTGGCGACGATGCCCACCACGTGGCCGTCCAGCCGGGCCAGACCGCAGATGATGTTGGTCGCCCAGTGGGCGTGCACCTCGAAGAGATCGCCGTCGTCGATGATCTCCTCGATCACCGCGCGCATGTCGTACGAGCGCGCCGGGTCGGCCGGGACCAGCTCGGACAGCGCCTCGGTCCGGCGGTCGGCCGGGTCACCGGCGGGCACGGCGGGCGGCATCTCACGGTTGTTGGAGGGCAGCAGCGACAGCAGGTGCCGCACCTCCTCCAGGCACTCCTCCTCGGTGTCGTGGAGGAAGGCGCTCGCGCCCGAGATCGAGGAGTGGACCTGCGCCCCGCCGAGATCGTCGTGGCTGATCCTCTCGCCGGTCACCGCCTGCACCACGTCGGGGCCGGTGATGTACATCTGCGCGATGTCGCGCACCATGAACACGTAGTCCGTCAGCGCGGGAGAGTACGCGGCCCCGCCGGCGCACGGCCCGAGCATCACGCTGATCTGCGGAATCACCCCGGACGCCGCCACGTTGCGGCGGAAGATGCCGCCGTACCCGGCGAGCGCGGTGACCCCCTCCTGGATGCGGGCCCCCGCGCCGTCGCTGAGCGACACCAGCGGGGCGCCCGCCGCCAGCGCGAGGTCCATCACCTTGTGGATCTTCTGCGCGTGGGCCTCGCCGAGCGAGCCGCCGAAGATCCGGAAGTCGTGCGCGTACACGAACACCCGGCGGCCCCCGACCTTGCCCCAGCCGGTCACCACGCCGTCGGTGTGCGGTCTGCGGTCCTCCAGGCCGAAACCCGTGGCCCGGTGCCGGCGCAACTGCTCGATCTCACGGAAGGTGCCCGGATCGAAGAGCAGGTCCAGCCGCTCGCGCACGGTCAGCTTGCCGCGGGCGTGCTGTGCCTCGGAGGCGCTCGGGGACGGGCCCAGCTCGGCGGACTCCTTGATCGCTCCTAGTTCGGCCACTCGGACACCGACATCGGCAACTGTCATGCTCCACCCGTTTCCTCGGCCGTCGGGGCGCGCCGATGGCGGCCCTGGGCAGTGCCCGCCATTGAAGGCGGCCGGGGCGCGCGCGGAGAACACCGACCACCCCCCTGACCGGGATAGGGGTGCCGTCCGCGGGCCCCGGAGCCGGCGGGCGCACGCCCCCGGGGCCACCGGAGCCGGCGGGCGCAAGCGCCCCTTAAGGAGGTGCGCGCAGGATCCGGGGGAATCGAGGTCCGCCATTCCACGGGCCCGCTGACCCGAGGGGATGCCGCGGATGTCACCGTCACGCTTCGCCACCTTCACCGAACTCCTCCGGGTTCGGGCGGCTGAACTCGCCGACGAGGACGTGCACATCTTCCTGCGCGACACGGCCGGCGGGGTGGAAGCCGACCACCTCACCTACGGGGAACTGGACCGCGAGGGGAGACGCATCGCGTCCTGCCTCCGCGAGCACGGGGCGACCGGGCAGCCGGTGCTGCTGGTCTACTCCTCCACCGTCGAGTTCCTCAAGGCCTTCGCCGGCTGCCTCTACGCCGGCGCCATCGCGGTTCCCGTGCCCATGCCGGGCGAGGCCGGCCGCGACAAGCGGCTCAACCGCACCACCGCCGTGCTCAAGGACACCGCCGCGAAGGTGGTCCTCACCGAGACGGACGCCGCCCCCGAGGTCGCGCTCTGGCTCGCCCGCAACGCCGGCCCCGCCGCGGTGTGCGTGGTCAGCGACGTGCCCGGCATCGGCGACCCCGACGCCTTCCAGCCCGTCGGCGCCCGCCCGGACGACCTGGTGTTCCTCCAGTACACCTCGGGCTCCGTCTCCGAACCGCGCGGCGTGACCGTCTCCCACCGCAACCTCCTGGCCAACCAGGCCGCCCTGCAGAAGGTGCTGCGGACCACCCGCGAGGACCGCTTCGGAAGCTGGCTGCCCTACTTCCACGACATGGGACTGGTCGCCCACCTCCTGCACCCGGTCTGGCTCGGCAGCCACAGCGTGCAGGTCACCCCGCTGTCCTTCGTCAAGCGCCCGCTGCGCTGGCTCCAGGCCATCGACGAGTACGGCGTCACCGTCGGCGGCGGCCCCAACTTCTCCTACGACCTGTGCGTACGCCGCGTGAAGGACGAGCAGATCGCCGCGCTGGACCTGTCCCGCTGGCGCCTCGCCCTCAACGGCGCCGAACCCGTGCGCCCCGAGAGCCTCGACGAGTTCGCCGAGCGGTTCGCCCCGGCCGGATTCCGCCCCGAGGCCCTCTACCCCTGCTACGGACTGGCCGAGGCGACCCTCGTCGTCTCCGGCGGAGCCCCCGGCACCCCGCACGTCCGCAGGGACTTCGACAGGACCGCCCTGCAGCGCGACCAAGTGCTCCGCGCAGGGTCCGGACAGGACGTCAAGACCTTGATCGGCTGCGGCGCCCCCGTCGACGTGGAGGTCCGCATCGTCGACCCGCTGACCCACCGCGAACTGCCGGCCGGCGCCGTCGGCGAGATCTGGCTGCGCGGCTACAGCGTGGCCCGCGGCTACTGGCGGCGGCCCACCGAGACCGCGCACACCTTCCTCGCCAGCCTCAACGGCGAGGAGAGCAACTTCCTGCGCACCGGCGACCTGGGCATGCTCGAAGAGGGCGAACTGTTCGTCACCGGGCGGCTCAAGGAAGTCGTCATCATCAACGGCCGCAACGTGTACCCGCAGGACATCGAATGGGCCGCCCGGACCGTCAGCCCCGCGCTGACCTTCGGCGCCGGCGCCGCGTTCTCCGTCGACGCCGGGGGCGAGCAGCTCGTCCTCGTCCAGGAGGTGCGCGGGGCGGGCAGCGCGGAACTGCGCACCGTCGCGCAGCGGATCCAGGCCCTGATCGGCAAGGAGTTCGAGATCCCGGCCGGCAACGTGCTGCTCGTACGCCCCGGCACCGTACGCCGCACCAGCAGCGGCAAGGTCCAGCGCACCCTGATGCGCAAGCTCTTCCTCGACGGGGTGATGCGCGGCGAGTACGAGGTGCTGACCCCGGACGTGTTCGCGCTGGCCCGCGCCGAGGACGTGCTGTTCGGGGAGGACCTGCTGCGGCCGGAAGGAGCCGACGGAGGAAGACGGTGGTGACGTCGCTCCTCGGCGACCAGGCGGTGGCCCAGCAGCGCGAGAAGACCGTCCGGGGCCGGGTCGCCGAGTTGGAGGCGCTGTTCGGCGACCCCTCGGACCCGGCCAACCCGGTCGGCTACACCGCGCTGCTGGAGGCCGACCGGGCGGCGGTGCCCTTCGCCGCGGGCGAGGCGCTGCTCGACGGCTTCGGCATCACCGACGAGTACGTACCGCGGGCCCTGGGCGGACGGCTCGACGGGATGGACACCCTGGTCAGAATCATGCGCCCGGTCTTCCGCCGGGACGTGGGCCTGGCCATGGGGCACGGCATGACCACCTTCATGGCGGCCTCCGACGTCTGGACCGCCGGGAGCTCACGGCAGCGGCACTGGCTCGCCGGACTGCTGCGCGACGGCGGCAAGGCGGCCATCGCGCAGCACGAGACCGCCCACAGCAACGACTACGTACGCAGCCAGGTCACCGCCCGCCGCAGCGGCGACGGCTACCTGATCAGCGGCGGAAAGCCCATGGTCAACGACCTGGAACGGGCCGGGGCGCTGGTGCTGTTCTGCCGCACCGACCCCGCCCCCGGCAGCCGCAGCCACTCGGTGCTCCTGCTGGAACCCGGGCAGCTGACGGACGCGCGGGCGGCCGTGACGGCCCGCCGGACCCCGGTCGGGCTGCGCGGCTGCCGCTTCGCCGGGGTCGAGTTCGACGACTGTCCGGTGCCCGGCTCCGCCCTGCTCGGCCCGGAGGGAAGCGGGATCACGACCGCCCTGCGCTCGTTCCAGATCAGCCGGACCGTGATCGCCGCGACGGCCGTCGCGGCCCTCGACACCAGTCTGCGCACCGCCGTCCGCTTCGACCGGGAGCGCTCCGGCGGCTGGCAGGCGTGCGGCCGTGGTGACGGCGGCCGCACGGGCGCGGCGCTCACCAACGCCTTCGTCAACCTGCTGCTGTACGACGCCCTCGCCGTCGTCGCCACCCGGGCCCTGCACCTGCTGCCCGCCGAGACGAGCGTCTACTCGGCGGCGCTCAAGTACCTGCTGCCCCGCGTCCTCACCGAGACCATGTACGACCTGTCCATCGTGCTGGGCTCCGGCTTCTACACCCGCGAGGGCACGCTCGGCATCTTCCAGAAGCACGTCAGGGACGTACCGGTGCTCAGCCTCGGCCACGCCGGGACCGTCGCCTGCCAGGCCACCGTCATCCCGCAGATGCCGCGGCTGGCGCGAGCCTCCTGGTTCGTCGAGGACGAGGCGCCCGCCGGGCTGTTCCGGCTGCAGGGCGACCTGCCGCCGCTGCGGACCGACCGGCTCAGCCTCGCCTGCGGCCGGGACTCGCTCAGCGCGACCATGCTCGCCGTCAGCGCGGGCATCGACGGCACCGGCCCCGTCGAGAGCGCCCTGCGCACGCTCGCCGGGCAACTCGTCGAGGAGTTCCGCGACGTACGGGCCCGGGTGCTCCGGCTGGAGGCGGCCGGTGCGGCGGCCACCGCGCAGCCCGCGATGTTCGCCCTCATGGACCGGTACGCCCTGCTGCTGGCCGCGGCCGCCGTCCTGGGACTGTGGGACCAGGGCCGCTACGGCCCCGACCCCTTCCTCGCCGACCCCTCCTGGGCGGCCGCCGCACTGCACCGCATCGCCCGGCGGCTGGGCACGCGCGTCGCCGACCTGCCGCCGGAGTGCGAGACCCGGATCCGGCACGAGGTCCAGCTCCGCTTCAGCACCCAGATCAGTTACGACCTCTACTCCACGCCCATCCCCGGCTGACCGGTTCCCCCTGCCCCCGGCGGATGCGCCGTACGCACTGAAGGAGTCCCACGATGACCGTTCCCACCGCTCGGCCCGCCGCGGCCGTCGACGGCGTGCTGCCGCACGAGTGGCTGTACGCCCGGCTCTCGCTCTACCTGCGGCGCGCACCCGAGACCATCGACCCGGGCGTGCCGCTCGCCGAGTACGGCATGGACTCGGTGGCGGCGCTGAGCCTGTGCGGCGACCTGGAGGACGAGTTCGGCCTCGAGGTGGAGCCCACCCTCCTCTGGGACCACCCGACCGTGACCAGCCTGGTCGGCTACCTGTCGACGGTGCTCCCGGCCGCCTCGCCGGACGGGCGGGGCCGGCACTGATGGGGGACATCGCCATCGTCGGGATCGACTGTGCGTTCCCCGGGGCGGCGGGCGTGCAGGCGTACTGGGACCTGCTGATGCGCGGCGGGGACGGGATCGGCCCCGTCCCCGCGCAGCGCTGGGAAGCCCGGGCCTTCCCCGCCGTCAGCGGCAGCGGCGGTTTCATCGACGACGCCGATGTCTTCGACAGCGACTTCTTCTCCGTCACCCCGCGCGAGGCCGCTGCCATGGACCCGCACCACCGGCTGCTGCTGCCCTGTGCCTGGCGGGCCCTGGAGGACTCGGGCCGCGCCCCCGGCGACCTCGCGGGCACCGAGACCGGGGTGTTCATCGGCGTGATGGGCGGCGAGTGGGGCCGCCTCACCATGAGCGACCTCGCCCGCGTCACCCCGCTGCTCGGCGTCGGCAGCAGCGCCGGCATGGCGGCCAACCGGATCTCCTACCACTTCAACCTCACCGGACCGAGCCTGGCCGTCGACACGGCCTGCTCGTCCTCGCTCGTCGCCGTCCACCTCGCCGCGGGCTCCCTGCTGGCCGGGGAGTGCGACACCGCCCTGGCCGGCGGGGCCAACATCGTGCTCTCGCCCTCCCTGGGCATGGTCTACGGCCAGCTCGGCCTGGCCGCCTCCGACGGACGCTGCAAACCCTTCAGCGCCGACGCCGACGGGATCGGGCGCAGCGACGGCGTGGGCCTGGTGGTGCTGCGCCGGCTCGACGACGCGCTCGCCGACGGGCAGCGGATCTACGCCGTCCTGCGCGGCAGTGCCGTCAACCAGGACGGCCGCAGCAACGGAGTGATCGCCCCCAACCGCTGGTCGCAGCAGCGGGTGCTGGACTCCGCGTACCGGCGCGCCGGGGTCACCCCCGACCGGGTCGCCTTCGTGGAGGCGCACGGCACCGGGACCGTACTCGGCGACGCCATCGAGTGCGCGGCGCTGGGCGCGGTGCACGGGATTCCGCGCGAGACCCCCTGCGCGATCGGCTCCGTCAAGGGCAACCTGGGCCACACCGAGGGCGCGGCGGGCATCGCCGGCCTCATCAAGACCGTGCTGGCCCTGCACCACCGGATCGTCCCCGCCAGCCTCTTCGCCGACCGGGAGAACCCGCAGCTGCGGCTCGGCGAACGCGGCCTGCGGCTGCTGAAGTCCCCGATGCGGCTGCCCCGCGGGGAGAGCCTCGCCGGGGTCAGCAGCTTCGGCATGGGCGGGACGAACGCCCACGCCGTCCTCGGCTCGGCGCCCCGGATCCCGCTCGCCGCGGGAGCCCGTACGGGCGCGGCACGCGACGCCGTCGGCGTCTTCACCGTCAGCGGCGACACCCCCGAGGCGCTGCGCCGCAACCTCGCCGCCCAGGCCGACGCGGTGGCCGGGCGGCCGCGCGGCGGGGCGGCGGCCCTGTGCCGGAGCAGCAACCGGATCAAGACCGGCCTGCCGTACCGGTTCGCGGCCCCCGTGCGCGACACCGACGAGCTCGTGGCCGCACTGCGCCGCGCGGCGGCCCCCCAGGACGCGGCCGGGAGCGGCGGGCGCCCGTGGGGCAGGCCGGTCGCGGCCTTCCTCTTCACCGGCCAGGGCAGCGAGTACCCCGGCATGACGGCCGGGCTCCACCGCGACTCCCCGGCCTACCGGCGCCATCTCGCCGAGGCCGACGAGGCGCTCGCCGCACACCTCGGCACGTCGGTGCGCGAGCTGATCCTCAGCGGCGACGAACGGGTCCACCGGACCGAGTTCGCGCAGCCGGCGCTGTTCGCCGTCGGCTACGCGCTGGCGCGTACGCTCACCTCGCTCGGGATCACCCCGGCGGCCGTCCTCGGCCACAGCCTGGGCGAGTACGCCGCCGCCGTGACCGCCGGGGCACTCCGTCTCGACGAAGCCGCCCGCCTGGTGGTCCGGCGCGGCGCGCTGATGGGCGGACTGCCCGCCGGCGGCGGCATGATCGCCGCGGGCACCGGCCCCGAGGAGCTCGCCGAGCTCCTGGCGGGGGAGCCCGGCACGGTCGTGGCGGCGCTCAACGGCCCCGCGGACACGGTGCTGTCCGGACCGCTGGAGGCACTGGAACGGATCGGTCGGGAGCTCACGGGCCGCGGCATACGGGTCAAGCGGCTGCCCGTCTCCCACGCCTTCCACTCGCCCCAGATGGCCCCGGCCGCCGCGGGCCTGCGCGGCGAGTCGGTGCGCTGCGAGCCGCCCACCGTGCCGGTGGCCTCCACCCGGCACGGCCGGATGCTGCGCCAGGACCTCATGGACGCCGGCTACTGGGCCGACCAGGTCGAGGAGCCCGTGCTCATGGACACCGCGCTCGGCGCGCTCGTCGCCGACGTCGCCCCCACCCACCTGATCGAGATCGGACCGCGCGGCACGCTCCTGCAGATCGCCGCCCGGGGCGGGCGCGCGGCGGCTGCGGAGCTCCTGCACCCGGCCCCGGGCGCCGGGGCCACGGGGAGGGAGCTCGCGGCGACCGTCGCCGCCCTGTACCGCGGCGGGCTCGACCCGCTCTGGGAGGAGCTGTACGAACCGGGGCACCGGGTCGTCGAAGCCCTGAGCCCGTACGTCTTCTCGTCCGGGCAGCGCCACTGGGACCGGCAGGCGTTCGTGCACACCGCCCCGCCCCACAC
>NZ_JARAYQ010000207.1:0-15138 GCF_033794505.1 Streptomyces sp. MB09-01
GAGGGGGACGTCATGGCGGACATCGGTGGCGGGTTCGGGATCGGGGCCGGGATCGGGGCCGGGACGGCGGCCGGGATCGCGGCGGGGAACGGAGCGGAGAACGGGCTCGGGGTCGCGGCGGGCAACCGGCTCGGGGCCGCGGCCGGGACCGGGATCGGCGTCGGGCCGTACGCGGAGCTGACCTTCGACTCCGAAGGGGACGTGGACCGGGTCACGCAGGGTGCGGTGGCCCGGATGGAGGCCACGGACGTGCTGGTCTTCGCGCACGGCTGGAACAGCGACCGGTCCACCGCGACGCGGCTCTACGACCGGTTCTTCGCCCCCTTCCCGGGGTTGGTGGGCTCGGGGGTGCGCCTCGGCTACGTGGGCGTCGTATGGCCCTCGATGCGGTTCTCCGACGAGCCGATACCCGACTTCGACGCACCGGGCGCGCTTGCGGAACCCGGTTTCGGCACGGCACTGGACCCCGTCACCCGCCGGGCCCTCGGGGAGTTCTGGCCGGGGCGCCAGGCGGAGCTCGACCGGGTCGCGGAACTCCTGGAGGAACGGCCGGAGTCGGCGGCCGCCTTCATCGAGTTCGGCGCGCTCGTACGGGAGCTGGCGGGCGTGGACACGGTGCCCGCGGCGGTGGCTCCGGCGGTCCCCGCCATCTTCACGGACGACGTGCTGGAGGTGTGCCGGGTCCTCGCCGACGCCCTGGCCACGGCGGGCGCGCCGGCCGGCGGCGCGGACGAGCCGGAGCTGGCGGCCGACGGGCCGGGTTCGCCCGTCGACGGGCCGGGCCTCGCGGTCGGCGGGCCGGGCCTCGTCGTCGGCGGGCCGGGCCTCGCGGTCGGCGGGCCTGGCCTCGTGCTTGGCGGCTCCCTGCGCGGTCTGTGGGGCGGCGCCAAGGAGCTGCTGCGGCAGGCGACGTACTACAAGATGAAGAAGCGGGCGGGCGTGGTCGGCGAGCGCGGGCTCGGTCCGGTGCTGGCGCAGCTGGCGGCCGACCGCCCGGCCCTGCGCTTCCACCTGATCGGGCACAGCTTCGGGGCGCGGGTGGTGTCCTTCGCGCTGCGCGCGGTGCCGGACGGCGCCCGGTACGTGAAGTCCGTGACCCTGCTCCAGGGGGCCTTCTCCCACTACGCGTTCGCCGACCGGCTGCCGCACGACAGGAGCAACGGCGGCGCCCTGCGCGGCCTCCAGCGGAGGGTCGACGGCCCGGTCGTGGCCTGCCACTCCCCCCACGACTCGGCCCTCCGGCTCTTCTATCCGCTGGCCTCCCGGATGGCAGGGGATTCGGCCGGAGTGCTGGGCTTCGACGAACGGTGGGGCGCCATCGGTCACGACGGGGTGCAGGCGGTGCAGGGCGCGCCGCGGATGAGCCTCGACACCGCCCTGCGCGAGGGGGTGCCCGCGGCCGGTTGCGTCAGTGTGGACGCGGGCTCGGTGGTCCGCCGCGGGGGCGCCCCCTCGGGGGCGCACAGCGACATCTGCCACGAGAAACTGGCCCGGGTGGTGGTGGCCGCGGGGCGCATGGGGCGCTGAGTTCTGGCCATGTGCCACCCACACGCCTCGACCGCCCCCGCATGCGCCCGGCCCGGGCAGGGCATGTTGGGCACATCGGCGGAGGTGATGGTGTGATGGCAGGTTTCCGGAGTCTGGCCTACCAGGTGCGCGACGCGCGCAATGACCGGGCCTTGCGGCGCCATTCGCTGCGCCGTTGCCTGGAGCGGTTCGCTCCGTACGGGCACCGTGCCACGTGGTGGCACCTGTGCGACCGGCACGGGATCGCTCCCGAGGACCGGGGGGCTGATCCGCTGCGGCTGGTCGCCGCACTGGAGGAACTGGAGGACGCGCGGGCGGTCTGGCTGGAGTACGAGCGCCAGTTCGCGGAGCGGCGCCGCCGGGAGAAGCACGACGGGCTGCGCCGGCCGGAGTGGGCGTGGGGCGGGAGCGGGGACGCCGTGGTGCGGTGCGCGGATCCCGGCGTGCGGCCGGAGGGGGCGCTGGGCGAGGTACTGCGGCGGCTGGTGCGGGCGCTGGAATCGGAGCCGGGGACGGCGTGCCCGGTCTGCGGGGACACGGAACTGCGGTGGCCGCCGGTGGCTCCGGTCGGGCCGTGGGAGGGGGCCTGGGCCTGGGACGGGCCGGTGTGCGCGGGCTGCGGGATCGTGGTGCCGAGACCGGCGCTGGCGGAGACGCCCCAGGCGGGGGCCGCGTGACGCCGTTGCTGCTGGCCTCGGTGAACGGTGCCAGGAACGCCGTCGACGGCCCGGCCGTGCCGATGTCTCCGGCGGACCTGGCGGAGTCGGCGCTGGCGGCGGTCGCCGCCGGGGCCGGGGAGGTGCTGGTCCACCCACGGACGCCGTGCGGGCGGGAGAGCCTCTCGCCGCGGGTGGTGGGACCGGTGCTGGCGGCGATGCGGGGCGCGGGGGTCCACGTACCGCTGTCGGTGCCGGCGGGCATCGCGGCCGAGCCCGATCCCGCGGGGCGGCTGGAACGGGTGCGCTCGTGGACGGTGCTGCCGGACCGGGCGGTGGTGCACTTCGGGGAGCCGGGGGCCGGGGAGCTGGCGCAGGCGCTGCTGGCGCGGGGGGTCGCGGTGGACGCCGTGGTGCCGCTGGGCGGACCGGCCGGGCCGGAGCCGATGGCACGGTTCCTGGCCTGGCCGGTGCGCGAGCCGGGGCTGGTCCGGCTCGTGGCCGAACTCGCCGCGGCCGATCCGGCGCTGGTGGCCGGGCTGCGCGGGCTGCCGCCGGTGGCGGTGCTGGTGTACGGGCGGGAGGCGGCGGCCTGGCCGGTGCTGCGGCTGGCCGCGCGGTGCGGAACTGGCGCGCGGACCGGCGCGGGCGACGTACTGCACCTGCCGGACGGGCGGCCGGCCCGGTCGAATGCCGAACTGGTGGCGGCGGCCCGGGACGTGGTGGCGGCTTCCCGGCAACCGGTGACTGCTTCCCGGGAACCGGCGCCGGCGGGCGCCGCCGCCCCGGGGACTACAGCCTCGAACCGGTGAGGCGTTCGCCGAAGACGTCGTCCGGGTTGGACAGGGCGCAGGTCTTCATCGAGAGGCACCCGCAGCCGATGCAGTCCGTCAGATGGTCGCGCAGCCGGCCGAGCCGCATGATCCGCTGGTCGAGCTCGGTGCGCCAGGCCTCGGAGAGGCGGGCCCAGTCCTCGCGCGTGGGGGTGCGTTCCTCGGGGAGCTGGGCGAGGGCCTCGCGGATGCTGGCCAGCGGGATGCCGACGCGCTGGGCGGCGCGCACGAAGGCGACGCGGCGCAGCGCGTCACGGGTGTAGCGGCGCTGGTTGCCGGAGGTGCGGCGGCTGCTGATCAGGCCCTTGGCCTCGTAGAAGTGGAGTGCGGAGACGGCCGCGCCGCTACGGGCGGACAGCTGGCCGACGGTGAGCTCGTGGACTTTCTCGGGAATCTGCGGCACCCGGCCGAGCGTAGTCGGAGGTCCGTTGACATACACATGCGGTCCCAGCATGCTGAGCAAGCGCTTATTCGTCGGCTGGCGGCCCGTGTCCCTTCGTCGTCGCCCGCCAGTCGTCCGTCAGTTGAGTCAGCTGTCCGTCAGTCGGGCCAGTTGTCCGTCAGTCGGGGCAGCCGTCCGTCAGTCGGATCAGCTGTTCGTCAGTTGTCCGTGAGAGGCAGGAGCAGGGCATGGCCGAGCCGAGGGTCTTCACGTCCGCCGAGGAACTGCGCGCCGGGGTCGGCGAGCCGCTCGGTCCCAGCGAGTGGCTGGAGGTGGACCAGAAGCGGATCGACCTCTTCGCGGACGCCACCGGGGATCACCAGTGGATCCACGTGGACCCGGCGCGGGCGGCGGGCGGACCCTTCGGTTCCACCATCGCGCACGGCTATCTGACGCTGTCCCTGCTGCCCAGCCTGGTGCCGCAGATCATGCGGGTCGAGGGCATGCGGATGGGTCTCAACTACGGGACGAACAAAGTCCGTTTCCCCGCGCCGGTACCGGTCGGCTCGCGGCTGCGCGCCACAGCCTTGATCACGGAGGTCGCGGAGGCGGGCGGCGGCGTGCAGGTCACGGCCGCCGTCACGGTCGAGCGCGAGGGCGGCGACAAGCCGGTGTGCGTGGCGGAGTCGGTGTCCCGCTACTACTTCTGAGGGCGCGTCCGCGCGGCCACCATGCGGAGCACGAGGTCGGCATAGAGCCCGCCGACCTCGTCGGGCGTGCGCTGTCCGGCCACGCTGAACCAGCGGGCCACGTCGATGCACAGCGAGAGCACCGCGAGGGTGGTGCCCGGCACGTCCGGGACGTCGAACTCCCCTGCGGCGACCCCGTCCGCGAGGATCCGGCGGACGGCGGCGTCGCTCTGCCGGCGCAGTGCCACGATTTCGGAGCGGTGCTCCGGAGCGAGAGCATCGAGCTCGTACTGGACCACGCGCGCGGTCGTGTGATGCGCCGCGTGCCACCGCACGAAGGACCGTACGGCGGCATCGAGCCGCTCGGCGGCGCAGCCGGGGCCGTCGGCCGCCGTGGTGAGGATCTCCAGCGCCTTGTCGTGGCCGATCCGGCTGATCCGGTGGAGCAGCTCTTCCTTGGTCTTGTAGTGGATGTAGAGGGCGGCCGGGCTCATGCCGGCCCGGCCCGCGATGTCACGTGTGGTGGTGGCGTGGTACCCGCGCTCGGCGAAGGCCTCGACGGCGGCGACGAGCAGCCGCCGCGCGGCGTCGGGGGTGACCTCGGACCACGGCCGGTAGCCGCCGACCGTCTCCTCCGCGCTGTCCATCGCTCACTCACCTCTTCACCGTGTGGAAGTGAACACCTTACCGGAGGGTGAGCAAGCGCTTAGTGCGCTCGGGCCGACTACTTCGGGGCGAAGGGATCGTACTCGGCCATGATCTTCTCCATCCTGGCCTGATCCACCCTGCTGACGATCTGCGTGACTTCCTGGCGGTCGCGGATCACCTTGGCGAGGGTGAAGGCCGAGGTGGTGAGGTACAGGACGGCGATGCCCAGGAAACCGCGCACCCAGCCGTCCACCTCCATGTTGTAGATCCCCACGGCCACGGCGCCGATGGCGATGCCGAAGGAGGCGACGGCCTGGCCGTAGTACGCCCCCGTGTTCTGCTGCTTGACCGGTGTCTCGTTCATGGGTCGAGCATCGGGCGGGCCGGGGCCGGGCACATCCGCACGCGTACTCATGCGGATACTCAGCCGGTCGGCCGGTCAGCGGGTCCGTCGGTCCATCGGTCCGTCGGCCCGTCGGCCCGTCGGGGCTCAGAAGGCGGAGACCCCGGTGCGGGCGCGGCCGATGAGCAGCTTCTGGATCTGGCTGGTGCCCTCGTACAGGGTCATCACGCGGGCGTCGCGCAGCAGTTTGCCGGCCGGGTACTCGTCGATGTAGCCGTATCCGCCGTGCACCTGCAGGGCGTTGCTCGCGGCGCGCACGGCGGCTTCGGAGGCGAAGAGCTTGGCGGTGGAGGACTCGGTGGCGAAGGGCTGCCCGCGGTCGATGAGGTCCGCGACGCGCCAGGTCAGCAGCCTGGCGGCGTCCACGTCGACCGAGATGTCGGCGATCAGCTCCTGCACCAGCTGGTGGTGGGCGATCGGCTTGCCGAACTGCTCGCGCTGGGCGGCGTACGAGACGGCCGCGTCCAGCGCCGCCTGCGCGATGCCGACACAGCCGGCGGCGACCGACATCCGGCCCTTGGCGAGGGCGGACATGGCGACCGAGAAGCCCTTGCCCTCGGGTCCGAGCATCGCGGAGGCGGGTACGCGGACGCCGTCGAGGGAGAGTTCGGCGGTGGCCTGGCCGCGCAGGCCGAGTTTGCCGTGGACCTCGCGGCGGGTCAGGCCCGGCGTGTCGGTGGGGACGAGGAAGGCGGATATGCCGCGGTGGCCGGGCTCGTCGCCGGTGCGGGCGAAGAGCAGCACCACATCGGCCCAGGTGCCGTTGGTGATGAACATCTTGCTGCCGTCGAGGACGTACGCGTCCCCCGCGCGCACCGCGCGGGTGGTGAGGTTGCCGGCATCGGAGCCGGTGCCGGGCTCGGTCAGCCCGAAGCAGCCGAGCGCGTCACCGGAGCAGAGGCGGGGGAGCCAGGCCCGTTTCTGTTCCTCGGTCCCCCAGGCGGTGATCGTCTTGGCGACCAGGCCGAGGGAGACGGAGACGATGCCGCGCACGGCGGAGTCGCCGCGTCCGAGCTCCTCGGTGACCAGGACGTAGGCGAGGTGGTCGCCACCGGAACCGCCGTACTCCTCGGGGACGGTCAGGCCGAGGAAGCCGAGCGCGCCCAGCTTCTTCACGATGGCCCGGTCCACGCTCTCGGCCCGGTCCCACGCGGCGGCGTACGGAACCACCTCGCGCTCGGTGAACTCCCGGGCGAGCCGGCGTACGGCACTCTGCTCCTCGCTCAGCTCCAGATTCACCGGGCACCTCCGGGCGTCTCGTCCGGGCACTTTAACTAGCACCGGTAGTTTACGGCGGCCAGGCCCTACTATGTGGCGCATGGCCAGACCGCGCAAGCCCCTCCTCAGCCGGGACCGCATCGTCGATGCGGCCGGCGCGCTGGTGGACGCGGAGGGGCTGGAGGCGGTGTCGACGCGGCGGCTCGCGGCGGCGCTCGGCGTCAGCGGGCCCTCTCTCTACAACCACTTCCGCACCAAGGACGAGATCCTGGACGCGGTGGCGGACTCGGTCAGCGCACGGGTCGACTTGTCGATGTTCGACGGCGGCCGGGACTGGCGGGCCGCGCTGCACGCGTGGGCGCACTCGTACCGCGACGCCCTGGCGGACCACCCGAACATCGTGCCGGTGCTGGCCCGCGGGCCGGGGCGCCGCCCGGCCGGGCTGCGGCTGGCGGACGCGGTGTTCGGCGCGATGACGGCGGCCGGCTGGCCACCGGCGCAGGCGACCCGGATCGGCGCGCTGATGCGGTACTTCATCCTGGGCTCGGCGGTGGCCTCCTTCGCCCGGGGTTTCGTGGACGACCGCACCGCGTACGACCCGGCGGACTATCCCCACCTGGGCCAGGCCCACCTGCTGGCGGAGCGCGGGCGCGAGGTGGACGAAGGCGCCTTCGAGACGGGTTTGACGGCGCTGCTGGACGGGCTGGCCCTCCAGTACGAGGCGTTGAAGGAGACTGCGTGACGCACGGGGACTCCCCCTTGATCACGGCGGCGCGGTCCGACGACGCGGCGCGCGTGCGCGCCCTCCTGGAGGCGGATCCCGATCTGGAGGTCCTCGGCGCGGACGGCCTGACGGCGCTGGAGATCGCCGCGGCCCGTGGCGCGTACCCGGTGGTCGACGCCCTGCGCAGCCACGGGGCGAGGGTCGACCGCCTGGGCCCCGACGGGCTGACCCCGCTGCTGCGCGCGGTCGACGCCGGGGCCTACGCGGTCGTCTCACTGCTCCTGTCCTCCTCGGCGGCGACCTGGCCGACGGGACCCGACGGGCGCACGGCCCTGGAACTGGCCCGCCACTGGCACGAGACGGGCGCCGAGCACGAGCTGCGCCGCCGGACGGGGGCCACGGGACCGGCGGAGCTCAGCCGGATCCCGGACGACGAGTACTCCTTCACCGGCCTGCTGCGGCTGGGAGGCGCCGACGCGTGGGTGCGCACCGGGCACACGGCGATCCTGTGCGAGCTGGAGGCGGCGCACAGGATACGGACCCCCTTCGCGGAGCTCCTCGCACGCGCCGAAGCGGAGGCCGATCTCGAGGGCGTGACGCGCTGGGCGGCCGTGTCGGTGCTGTTCGGCCGGGCCGACCGCGAGACCTGGGAGGAGGCGGCGGCGCTGCGCGTCCATCCGCTGTCCTCGGTACGGCACTTCGGCGCCGAGGTGGCGCGCTGCATGGCCCTCTTCGACGAGTGCGACGGGGGCGGGACCTGTGTCGACGGGCCCGCGTGCGTGCAGGTGCTGACGTGGGACCTCTTCCTCGACTGGGCGACGGACGAGCCTGCGCCCGATGTTCTCGCCGTGCTGCTCAAAGGCCTCCCGGAGTGCTGCGCCGCGGGGTCGGGCGCTGCTGTCGCCGACGCCCTGCTCCCCCACGCGCGCCATCCGTCCGCTGCGGTCCGGCGGGCGGTCGCCGGGGCGTTGATCGGCTGTGCGGGTGAGGAACGGGTGGGCCCGGCGCTGCTCGCCTGCCTCCGGGACGCCGACGCCGTGGTGCGCATCCAGGGCTGCCGCGCGGTGGCGGAACGGGGTGACCGTTCCCTCGAGGTGCGCAAAGCGCTGCTGCCGCTGCTGGGCGATCCGTCGGTCGAGATCCAGGCCGAGGCGGTACGGGCGCTCGTGCTGCTCGACGACCCGCGGGGCGAGGAGGTGTTGGACTGGGTCAGCTCCGGGTACCAGGAGGACTGGCCCGGGTACTGGTCGCTGGACGACGCCCACCGGCACCTGCGGCGGCGAGAGGCGACGGGCGGCGCGGCCGACTGAGATCGGCCGCGCCGGTCGGGCGCAGGGCGGGGCGTGCGGGGGCCGGGCGGCCCGTGCGTGAGGCGGCGGCGGTGCGTGAGGCGGGCGGCGCGTGCGGCTAGAAGACGACCAGGGAGCGGCCGCCCTTGCCCGCCAGCATGGCGTCGAACGCGGCCGGGATGCCGTCGAGGGTGATGCGGTCGGTGACCAGGGCGCCGAGGTCGAGGCGGCCCGCGCGGACGTGTTCGGCGATCACCGGGAGGTCGCGGGCGGGGTCGCTGTTGCCGTAGACGCAGCCGGTGAGGGTGCGGGCGAAGTGGAAGATCTCCAGGGCGTGGAAGGTGATCTGCTGCTCCTTGCCGCCGATGCCGACGACCGTGGTGCGGCCGCCGCGGCGGGTGGACTCCCAGGCTCCGCGGATGGTCTGCGCCCGGCCGACGCATTCGACGGCGACGTCCGCGCCCTGGCCTGCGGTGAGCGCGCGGATCTGCTGGGCGGTGGTGTCGGAGGCGAGCACGAACTCGGTGGCCCCGGCCGCGCGGGCCAGCTCCTCCTTGGCCGGGGACACGTCGACGGCGATGACCGGGCCCGCCTGAGCGATCCGGGCGGCCTGCAGCGCGGCCAGCCCGACTCCGCCGACGCCGAAGACGGCCACCGACTCTCCCGGGCGGACCTGGGCGCTGTGGTGGACGGCCCCGTAGCCGGTGAGGACGGCGCACCCGAGCAGCGCGGCCTCGGCCAACGGGATCCCGGCGGGCGCGGGCAGCACGCAGTTGGCCGCGACGACGGTCTCCTCGGCGAAGGCGGCCACGTTCAGCCCGGGGTGCAGCTCGGTGCCCTGCGCGTCGTGCGCGTAGACCGCGCCGACCCCGGTGAGCGCCTTGGCGCAGAGCCAGACCTCGCCGATCGTGCAGTGGTGGCACTCCCCGCAGGACGGGGCCCAGTTGAGCACCACGCCGTCGCCGGGTGCGACGTGCGTGACGCCCTCCCCGACGGCGAGGACCGTGCCCGCGCCCTCGTGGCCGAGGACGGCGGGTACGGGGACGCGCATGGTGCCGTTGGTGAGGGAGAGGTCGGAGTGGCAGACCCCGGCTGCGGCGAGCCGCACCCGGACCTGTCCGGGGCCGGGATCGGGCAGCACGATCTCCCGTATCTCCAGCGGGGCTCCGACGGCGGGCAGGATGGCGGCGCGGACCATGGTCGTCGTCTCGTCTTTCCGGTGCTGGGGAGGGGGAGGGGGCCGGGAACTCGTAGGTGGCGCGGGATCAGAACTGCAGGGACTTGGTCTGGAGGTACTCCGCCAGGCCGTGGGGGCCCAGCTCGCGGCCGACGCCCGACTGCTTGTAGCCGCCGAAGGGGGCGAGGATGTTGTAGCGGCCGCCGTTGATGTCCACCTGCCCGGTGTCCATGCGGCGGGCGAAGGCCGCGGCCGTCTCCTCGTCCGCGGCCCAGACGGCGCCGCCGAGGCCGTAGACGGTGCCGTTGGCGATGCGCAGAGCCTCCTCCTCGTCCTCGTAGGCGAGGATCGACAGCACGGGGCCGAAGATCTCCTCCTGGGCGATGGTCATGTCCGGCGTGACATCGGCGAACACGGTGGGGGCCACGAAGTAGCCCTGTTCGTGCGGCGCGTCGGGCCCGCCCGCGACGAGGCGCGCGCCTTCCTCCACGCCCTTGGCGATGAAGCCGCGGACGCGTTCGTGCTGCTTCGCGTTGACGACCGGGCCGATGCGGGTGCCCGTCTCACGGGGGTCGCCGGTGGGGTATTCGGCGACGGCGGCGGCCGCGAGCGAGACGGCCTCCTCGTACTGGTCCCGGTGGACGAGCATCCGGGTGAGCGCGTTGCAGCTCTGGCCGGTGTTGTTCATGACGTGGCCGACGCCTGCCGCGACGGCCGTGGCCAGGTCGGCCCCGGGCAGGATGACATTGGCCGATTTGCCGCCGAGTTCGAGGGCGACGCGCTTGACGGCGGCGCCGGCCGTGGCGCCGATCTTCCGGCCGACGGCGGTCGAGCCGGTGAAGGAGACGAAGTCGACTCCCTCGTGCGCGGCCAGCGCCTGCCCGGCGACCGGACCGGTACCGGTCACGAGGTTGAAGACTCCGGCCGGGATCCCCGCGTCGTGCACGGCCTGGGCGAAGAGCTGTGCGGTCAGCGGGGTGTCCTCGGCCGGCTTGAGGACGAGGGTGCAGCCGGCGGCGAGAGCGGGCGCCACCTTTGCAACGACTTGGTACAGCGGATAGTTCCAGGGCGTGATGGCCCCGACCACACCGACCGGCTCCAGCAGGACGGTGGAGTTCCCGATGCGCTCCTCGAAGGCGTACGAGGCGGCCATCTCGGCGAAGGAGGAGGTGACGGCGATCGACCCGCCGACGTGTACCGCCTTCGCGAAGGGGAGCGGGGCCCCGAGTTCGGCGGTGACGGTCTCGGTCAACTCGCCCTTGCGGGCCTGCAGTGCGTCGCGGAGCGCGCCGATCAGGGCGGCCCGCTCGGCCGGGGGCGTGGCCGCCCAGCCGGGCAGGGCGGCACGGGCCGCGCGTACGGCCGCGTCGACGTCCTCTTCGTTGCCGGCGGGGACCTCGGCGATGACCTGGCCGTCGGCCGGATTGACGACCTCGATCCGGTCGGCTCCGACGGCGGGCCGCCACGCGCCGTCGATGTACATCCCGTCCTGGGCCTTCATGGCATTCCTCCCGAGTACGCACCTGCGCGTGGATCCGACCTCCCCGACACCCTACAAACTAGCGCCGGTAGTTTTTCTCTGCCAGGGGTGGCCCGGGGTCAGATGATGCCGAAAAGCATCCCTGCCGCGAGGACGACGAGAGAGGTCAGAGCCGCCCATTTCACGGTGAATCGGGTGTGGTCGCCGAACTCGACCTTGGCCATGCCGACGAGGACGTAGACGGCCGGAACCAGCGGGCTGGACATGTGCAGCGCCTGCCCGACGAGGGAGGCGCGGGCGATCTCCAGCGGGGAGACCCCATGGGCGGCGCCGGCCTCGGCGAGGACGGGCAGGACGCCGAAGTAGAAGCCGTCGTTGGACATGAAGTAGGTGAGCGGCAGGCTGAGCAGCCCGGTGACGAGCGCCATGTGCGGGCCCATGCCCTCGGGGATGGCACCGACGAGCCAGTCGGCCATGTGCTTGACCATGCCGGTGCCGGTGAGGACCCCGGTGAAGACGGCGGCGGCGAAGACCATGCCGGCGACGTTCAGGACGTTGTCGGCGTGGGCGGCGATCCGAGCCTTCTGGTCGGGCATGTGCGGGAAGTTGACGGTGAGGGCGAGGGCGGCGCCGAGCAGGAACAGCACCGGGATGGGCAGCAGCTCCATGATCATCGCGGTGAGCAGCGCGACGGTGAGGCCGGCGTTGAACCAGTAGAGGCGCGGTCGCAGGGTGGGGCGCTGCGGGTCGAGGCCCTGGAAGCCGTCTCCCTCACCGGGCGGGGTGGCGGAGGCGTGGCCACCGGCGACCACGGCGGAACCGGAATCCGAACCGGAACCGGGCTCCGGGCCGGAGCCGGGGGCGCCGCCGGTGCGCAGGCCGGAGCCGGCCACGACGAGGGAGGCGGACTCCGGCTTCTGCTCCAGCTCCAGCTCCGACTTCGACCCCGGCTCCGGCTTCGACCCCGACTCCGGCTCCGGCTCCGGCTCCTCGCCAGGAAGGGCGAGGAGGCCGACCCGACGGCGCTCCTTGATGCCGAGGACGTACGCCAGGACGAACACGAAGAGCAGGCCCGCCGCGAGCGCCGGGATCATCGGGACGAAGATGTCGGCGGCGTCGAGCTTGAGGGCGGTGGCGGCTCGCGCCGTGGGGCCGCCCCAGGGCAGGGTGTTCATGACGCCGTTGGCCGTGGCCGCGACGCCCGTCATGACCACCAGGCTCAGGCCGAGTCGCTTGTAGAGCGGATACATGGCCGAAACGGTGATCATGAAGGTGGTCGATCCGTCGCCGTCGAGCGAGACGATCGCGGCGAGGACGGCGGTGCCGACCACCACCCGCATCGGGTCCGCCTTGCAGAAGCGCAGGATGCCGCGAACGATCGGATCGAAGAGACCGACGTCGATCATCACGCCGAAGTAGACGATGGCGAACATCAGCATGGCGGCGGTCGGCGCGAGCTTGCCGACGCCATCGATGACGTAATCGCCGAGGTGCGCGCCCTTGCCTGCGAACACGCAGAAGAGTGCGGGGATGAGGACGAGCGCCGCGATGGGCGACATTTTCTTCATCATGATCAGGACCAGGAAGGTCGCGATCATGGCGAAGCCGAGGAAGGTCAGCATGGGGGGAAGGTAGGTGCCGCCTCCTGGGGCCAACAAGACGTCTGCGCGTGAGCAATACGAGCAAAACCCCAGCTCAGGGCAGGGGTGTGAGCTCGACGGGGAAGCCGTTGAGCACGGCTGTGCCGGACAGCCGGTCGAGCCGGGTGCCGTTGAGCAGCTGGTTGACGTTGGCACCGGGCGCGGCGGAGGCCACCGCGAGCCGGGCGCCCGCACGGTCGTGGCCCCAGCCGTGCGGAAGGCTCACCACGCCGGTGCGGACGGCGTCGGTGACCTCGACCGGCACTTCCAGGCTCCCGCCCTCGGCGGTGATCCGGGCCCGGCCGCCCTCGGTGAGACCCAGCCGGCTGGCATCCTGCGGGTGGACCTGCAGGGTGCAGCGGTTGGAACCTCCGGTGAGGGCCGGAACGTTGTGCAACCAGCTGTTGTTGGACCGCAGGTGGCGGCGGCCCACGAGCACCAGCGTGGCGGGGCGGTCGGCGAGCGCCGCGCGCAGCCTGGGGAGCTCGGCCGCGATCGGGTCCGGGAGCAGCTCGATCCTGCCGCTGCGGGTCCTCAGCACGCCCGGGAGCCGGGGCTGCAGCGGGCCCAGGTCGATGCCGTGCGGGTGCGCGAGCAGCCGCTCCAGGCTGAGCTGCCCCTCGGCCGCCGCGCCGAACCGGTCTCCGTACGGCCCGAGTCGCAGCATCAGGTCGAGCCGGCGCTCGGGGCCGCTCTCGCCGGTGAGCAGGCCGGCGAGGCGAGCCGGGTCCTCCCCGTGGAGGGGAGAGCTCGGGTCGGCGGTCTCCTTGGCGAGGGCGCCCTGGACGGCCAGCTCGTCGACGGTCTCCGGTCCGGCCGAGCCGTGCATGCCGGAGACGGCCAGGACGAGGCGCGCGTGGATCTCGCACTCGTCGAGGCGGCCGGCTTCGAGGGGGACGGCGGCGCGCGTGTAGCGCACCTGGTTGCGGACGGCGAAACCGTTGAAGGCGAAGTCGTGGTGTGCGCTCTGCGAGGGCGGCGGCGGGGGCAGAACGACGTGGGCCTGGCGGGAGGTCTCGTTCAGGTACGGGTCGACCGAGACCATGAAGTCGAGGCCGGCCAGCGCCCGGTCGAGCCGGTCGCCGTCGGGTGCCGACAGGACGGGGTTCGCGGCGATGGCGATCAGGGCGCGGATCCGCCCCTCCCCCGGCGTCTCGATCTCCTCGGCCAGAGCGGCGGTGGGCAGTTCGCTCTTGACCTCGGGGTGGCGGCTGACCCGGCTGTGCCAGCGGCCGATCGCGAACCCCTTGCCGGGCCCGGCGGGGCGGGGCTGCGGACCGGCGGCCGGGAGCGGGAAGAGGGCTCCGCCCGGCCGGTCGAGGTTTCCGGTGAGGATGTTCAGTACGTCGACCAGCCAGCTGGCCGGTGTGCCGTGCTCGACGGTGCAGCTGCCGATCCGCCCGTAGACGGCGGCGGTGGGCGCGGCCGCGAGCTCTCGGGCGAGGGTGCGGATCTCGTCGGCCGGGAGGTCGCAGGCGAGGGCCACGGCCTCAGGAGTGAAACTCGCGAGGGCGGCGGGGAGTTCCCCGAGTCCCTCGATCCGCTCTTCGAGCACGCCGGGGGCGGCAAGCTTCTCCGCGAGCAGGGTGTGCGCGAGGGCGGCGAGCAGCAGCGCGTCGCTGCCGGGGCGCGGCGCGAGGTGGCGGTCGGCGAGCGCGGCGGTCCGGGTGCGGCGCGGGTCGACGACGACCAGGGTGCCGCCGCGGGCGCGCAGCGCCTTGAGCTTGCCGGGGAAGTCGGGGGCGGTGCACAGGGAGCCGTTGGACTCGACCGGGTTGGCGCCCAGGAGCAGCAGGAAGTCGGTCCGGTCGAGGTCGGGCACCGGGATGGCGAAGGGGTCGCCGAAGAGCAGCCCGCTGGAGACGTGCTTGGGCATCTGGTCGAGGGTGCTGGCGGTGAAGAGGTTGCGGGTGCCGAGGGCCTTGAGGAGCAGCGGCGGGTAGAGGGCGCCCGCCATGGTGTGGACGTTGGGGTTGCCGAGGACCACGCCGACCGACTGGGCTCCATGCTCCCGGACGAGTGCGGGAACCGCGGCGGCGATGGCGTCGTAGGCCTCCTCCCAGGTGGCCTCCTGCAGGCGGCCGTCGCGGCGGACGAGAGGAGTGCGCAGCCGGTCGGGGTCGGCGTCGAGCTGTCCGAAGGCGGCGCCCTTGGGGCAGATGAAGCCCTTGCTGAACACGTCGTCGCGGTCACCGCGGGCGCCGGTGACCGCGGCGCCTTCGATCGTCAGGGTGAGGCCGCAGGTGGCTTCACAGAGGGGGCAGATGCGCAGGGCGGTGCGGGGCATGGGCCCTCCATGGGCGGCAGGCTGCGGCGGGCACGTGGGGAGCACCGAGCATACCGACCGGTAGGCACGGAGGGGAGGGGCCTGCGGGACCGAGTGCGGGCGGGGAGGGATCAGGTGGGGCGGGGAGGGATCAGGTGGGGCGGGGAGGGATCGGGTGGGGCGGGGAGGGATCGGGCGGGGAGGGA
>NZ_JARAYQ010000208.1:0-15122 GCF_033794505.1 Streptomyces sp. MB09-01
CCCCGATACCGCTGGCCCCGCCCCCACCGACCGCGACGGTGCCCCGGACGACGAGCAGGCCACCGTCAGCGGCCCCGCCCGTGAACTCCTGCGGCTCTCCCAGCCGCGCGATGCCAGCCAGCTGGCGAGCTTCGTCCAGCTGAGGGTCCTCAACCCCGAGCGGGTCCAGTGGCGCCGCGGCCTCCAGGCCGCCCAGAGCTACCGCGCCGAGCACGACGACCTCCGCGTCCCGTACGACTTCCGCACCTCCGACGACTCGTCCCCCGCCGGCTTCCCGCTCGGTGTCTGGATCGCAGACTGCCGCCGCCACTACAAGGCCCGCGCCCTCGACGGCGACCGGGTCGTGCAGTTGGAGAAGCTCGGCATGATCTGGAGCCTCTTCGACGCCCGCTTCGACGAGGGGCTCGCCGCGGCCGCAGCCTGGGCCGCCGAGTCCGGCGTCGGCCTGGCCGGCCCCGTGGACGTCGACCTCGACGGGTACCCCATCGGCCGCTGGCTCAAGAACCAGCGCGCGGCCGCCCGACGGACGAAGGCGCCGCTCTCCCCCGAGCGCCGCACCGCCCTCGCGGAGATCGACCCGGACTGGTGCCCCGATTGGAGCATCGACTGGCAGAGGGCCTTCCGCCTCGCCCACCGACACGTGAGCGCCGGCGGTGCCCTCCCGAACGGTCCCGGCATCCTCATCGAGGACGGCGAGGACCTCGGCCGCTGGACCGCCACACAGCGCCAGGGATTCGGGAAGCTGTCAGGGGATCAGCAGGCGATGCTCGCCACGGTCGGCATCACGCAGGCTGCCGCCCCCGCCAAGCGGACCCGCGAGGAGATGTGGGCGTACAACCTGCGGGCGGCCACCCAGTACCGCGCCCGCGTCGGGAACCTCGACGTACCGCGCAGCCACACCGAGGAGGTCGACGGCGAGGCCGTGCGGCTCGGGGCGTGGATTAGCCAGCAGCGGGTCAAAGCCGGGAAGTTGTCGGTCCAGCGGGTCGAGGAACTGTCGGCCCTGGGCATGCGCTGGTCGTAGAGGAGAGCAGCGCCCGGCCGTCACGCGCGGGAGTAGAGAGTGGGCGGTCTCCCTGATCGGGGACCGCCACTCTCGGCTTGTACTCCCCAGTTGGGGAGCCTTCGGCTTCGCGCGTACCACCGAAGGATTCAAACCGGCAATTTACGCATAATTACAGAAAAGCGACGCCAACAATGGGCCCTCCAGTCGACGAACTTGGCGCGCCCGGTATGGATCGACCTGTGATCACCTGGCAGGCCCGCAGGCGGCCTCTGGTGGCCTTTTCGGCTTCCCAGCCGCACTCCGGCTACTGGAAATGGGGGACTTGGGTGGCGAAGCAGCCGCAGTGACGGGCACTGCTCACCCCGAGACGGCCATGTGCACCACGGACGCCTTCGGTGGGCAAGCCTCCGCCCTCGCCCCTTCGGGGACTGGGCAAGCCTTCGGGCAAGCCGCCCTGAGGAAGGTGGGTGGGGTTCCCATCATCCGGTGGGAGACGACGGCTCACCCGCCAGCCCTCCGCGGGGCGGTGGGCGCCACGACCTGCATCAGAAAGGCCCGTCCATGCCCGGACGTCGAAACCCGGCCCGCACCCCCGCCCGGCAACGGCCAGGACGAGGACGCCGATCCGTGCACCGTCGCAGAGGAGGGGCCGCAGTCGATACCGCCGGCCTCCTCACGGCTGCCGCCTTCGTGTCCGTCCTCGTCCCACAGGCCCGGCTGTGGCTTCAGCTCCACGGCGCCGAGATCGCCGCCGTCGCCGTCGCGGTCCTGGCCGCGGGAGCGCTGACGCTGCTACTCGTGAAGGCCGCGCGGCGCGGCGCCTCCGCGTGGACCGCCCGGCGTCGGCGACCGGAGAGCTGGGACATCCGCTTCCTGGACGGCCTGCATCACAGCCAGTTCGAGGATGCCGTGCGGGACCTGATGCGCCGGGACGGCGCCCATGATGCCGTCCGCGTGGGCGGCGCCGGCGACAACGGAGCTGACGTCAAGGGAACCGATCCCGCAGGCCGCCGATGGGTTATCCAATGTAAACACCGCCGTGATGGAGCTGCCGGGGCAGCAGTCGGCACGCCGGACCTTCACGTGCTCAATGGGACCGGTCGGCCCATCCACGGTGGCGACGTCGTCGTCCTCGTTACCAACGGACGCTTCACCGCTCCAGCGGTGAAGTTCGCCCGAAGCCAGCGGCTACACCTGGTCGATCGCGTCCTGTTGAACGAGTGGGCCAGTGGCTCAGCCCCCCTGTGGACTCTCCTCGCAGACCTTCCTGCCCCACAGCACGGCGCCCCATCGCTGCGGAAAGCTCGCCAACCTCGGCTTTGACCGCCGCTGGCAAGTCAGCAAAACAGTCACAGATCGGGTGATTTGCCAGCGTGTGGCGCTTGCCGCCACAGTCGAAGGGAGTAAGGTAACCTCCATGACCGCCCCTTACGACCCCTCAGACCGGGAAAAGGTAGTATCAAAGCTGCCGTTGGCTCTGCGTCAGGAACTCAAGGTCCGCGCAGCACAGCTCAGCGTCGATATCCAGGACGCTGTTACTGAAGGCATCCACGCGTGGCGCAGCAACCCAGGAGCCGTCGAGGCCGTTGACACCTCTGGTGGTTCATCCTTCGCGACCTACCTCCCCACCGGGCTGTACGACGATCTCAAGAAGGACTGCAAGTCTCGCTCTGTGTCCTACAACCAGGGCCTGGCCCAGTCGATCCGGCTCTGGCTGGACACCCACACCATGCCGATGCTGGTGCGACCGGAACACGTCCGCCGTTTTATCGTGTGCAACCAGAAGGGCGGTGTCGGCAAGAGCGCGGTCAGTAACGGTCTCGCTCAGGCTCTGGCAGAGGCCGGCGCCCGCGTCTGCGTTATCGACTTTGATCCTCAAAGTCATCTGACGAAACACCTGGGTCACTTGCCTCTGGGGATCAAGGAGCCGAGTCTCGCAAAGTTCATGCTTGGGGAGGCGGAGGGCAACGTCCGGGACCTTCTCATCCCCGTCGAGTACGACACCTTCAAGGGACGTCTCTTCCTGCTTCCGGCATGCAAGGACGCATTTCTCCTCGACGCCAAGCTAGCCACCACGCGGCACGTCCGGGTCAAGGAAACGGCTCTGGAGAAGGCGATCGAAGACCTGGAGAAGGACTTCGACTACATCGTCATCGACTGCCCGCCGAGCCTCGGCTACACGATGGACACGGCGCTCTACTACGCCCGCACCCGTGACGGCGAGAACCCGAAAGCCTCAGGACTCCTCGTCATTGTCCAAGCAGAGGACACGTCCGCCGACGCCTACGACATGCTCCAGGAGCAGATCGAGGACATGGAGGGCGACTTGGACGTCGCCGTCACCCAGCTCGGCTTCGTGGTGAACCTCTACGACGCCCGCAAGGGATTCATCGCTACCTCGTCACTGGAGGAGTGGGAAAGGTTCGGTGATCCGTCCGTCCTCGTGATCATTCCCGACCTGAAGGAACAGCGAGAAGCCGTACGCCTCAAGCGTCCTCTCCTTGACTACGCACCCGACTGCGAGCAGGCCATCGCGATGCGCGATCTGAAGAAAGCACTGACGAAGTGAGCAAGAAGGATCTCCTGGGCAGCGGCGCTTCCTTCTCCAGTGCCCGCCGGCCGAGCGAGCGCAGCGAACGCGGCCGAGCCAAAGCGGTGACCGAGGGAGAGATCCCGGCGTATGAACTCGTCAAGCTCCCGCTCACACAGGTTTGCCCCACTCCGCTGAACCCCCGCAGCAACTTCGGTTCCGAAGAGGACCTGACGCGCTTTGGCGAGGAATTGCGGCAGGTGCAGCTCGCCGCGTGCGTAGCAGTGTCCCGCGGGGCCTATCTCGCACTGTGGCCTGAGCACGGGCCGCAGATCGGTGCTGCCGCGTTCGTACTTGTCAACGGTGAGCGCCGCTACCGAAGCGCACTCACCGTGGGACTCGAACGTCTCGATTTTGTGGTCCGTGACGATCTCGCCAGGACGCGCGAGGACTTTGTCGACCACCTCCTGGCGGAAAACCTGGACCGCGAGGACTTCGATGTCATCGAGCGGGCCCGGGGCGTACATCAGCTCGTGGTTGTGTGCGCAGAAGGAGAGGGACGCGAACACGGCTCGAAGTCGCGCGCGGCCGAGCGCCTGGGGAAGTCTCCTTCCTGGGTTACACGCCAACTCGCTCTGCTGGAGCTGCCTTCTGAGATCCAGGTGATGATGAGCGCCGGCGAGATCTCGGAGCGGGACGCCCGGGTTCTGGTCAGCTCCATCAAGGCTTCACCTGGGCTGAGCACCACTGGACTTCTCGCGCTGCTCCAGCTGAGCAAGGACGAGGAGCAGCGTGAGAAGGCCCGGCAGAAGGAGATCCTTCGCAACGCTCAACAGCGGACTCCTGATGCATCTGCGCTGACGGACCCGACCCCGGCCGCTGACACGGTTGCTCCTGCCGGGAGGGCCACAGAGCAGCCCCGACTTTTGCCCGGGGGCAAAAGTCAGGAGCACCTCGACGGCCGACAGACAGGGGCCCCGACCCCGGTTGCTGACACGGTTGCTCCTGCCGGGGAGGCCACAGAGCAGCCCCGACTTTTGCCCGCGGGCAAAAGTCAGGAGCACCTCGACGGCCGACACGTAGCCGACCTCAGCACTGAGCCTGCTCCCGGCACCCAGAGTCTCCCCGCGCTGGCTGCTCCCCCGGAGAGCGCGACTCCAGAAGCCCACGGGCCTGTCGCTACCGTTTTGCCAACCCGGACAGTTCATGAGGCGCTTCCTGCACAGGGGTCTCCTGCAGCGAGCACCGCAACGAACGAAGATCCTTGGAGTAGTCCCGAGACGGTCTTCCATTTGATTCAGCAGAACATGGGTCCTCAAGACCGGCTGAAGCTGACCGAGATGCTGCTCGACTCGAATCGGGGAAGCTAGCCGCTGAGCAGCACTCACCCCGGTCCGTCGCTTCCGCCCCTGCCATCGGTTGGTGGCAGGGGCGGAAGCGACGCACAAGAGAGCAGCAGCCCTGCGGATCTTTGCCTGCGGGCAAAGCTCTAGAAGCCGCAGCCTCTGCATCGCGACTTTTGCCCGCGGGCAAAAGTCGCGCGACCTCCGTGTAGTCCCTTCCCCATCCGCGGTTCACGCTGTTCTGCCGACGCGTCGACGAGGCAACCCCGCCCAGCACACAAGCCCTTGTTCCGCTGCTCCCTGTCACCGCGAGGTGAGAGTGTGATCACTGATCAGGGAGTCACCCATTGATGAAGGAGGCAGCTTCCGCGATGCAGCTGACTCGTACGCACCGCATCCTCATCTCGGTCGTGGTGTTCGGCGCCGTTCTCATCGCCGGCATCGGCTTCGCTGGCTCGTACGCGGCCGTGCGCGAGCTCGCGCTCCAGAAGGGGTTCGGCAGCTTCTCGCTGGTGTTCCCGATCGGTATCGACGCGGGCATCTGTGTGCTGCTCGCGCTGGACCTGCTGCTGACGTGGCTCCGGATCCCCTTCCCCCTGCTGCGCCAGACGGCGTGGTTGCTGACGGCGGCCACGATCGCGTTCAACGGTGCGGCCTCCTGGCCGGATCCGCTGGGCGTCGGGATGCACGCCGTGATCCCGATGCTGTTCGTGGTGACGGTGGAGGCCGCCCGGCACGCCGTGGGTCGGATCGCGGACATCACCGCGGACCGGCACATGGAGGGCGTGCGCATCACGCGGTGGCTGCTGTCGCCGATACCGACCTTCAAGCTGTGGCGCCGGATGAAGCTGTGGGAGCTGCGCTCCTACGAGCAGGCGGTCAGCATGGAGCAGGACCGGCTGATCTACCAGGCCCGGCTTCAAGCCCGCTACGGGCGGGCATGGCGCCGCAAGGCCCCGGTGGAGGCCCTCATGCCGCTGCGCCTGGCTCGCATCGGAGTGCCGCTCGCGCAGACCGCCTCAGCAGGACTGACCGCAGCCGGCCTGAGCCCAGTCCTGCCCTCCCGCCCCGAACCCGAGCCCGCAGCTGGGCCGGAGCTGGCCGCCTCGATCGATGTTCCCGAACTGCTCCCGGCCGACGAGCCCCTTGCCGAGGACGTCGCTCCCCGAGAAGTGGAATCGTCGGCCGAGTCCGCCGCTGCAACTCCCGGCGCCCCGGACTGGATGCCGGAGCCCCTCCTCGTCGACCTGGCAAAGGCTGCGCAGGACTTCAACGCGCGGTACGGCTCGATCCCGTCCGCAGAGCAGTTCGCGGCGTACCTCGCGCGGGACTACGGCCTGACCGACCAGGACACCGGCGGCCTTCTTCCCGACGTCCTGCTGGAGCCGGTGCTCGCCGAGCTCCGGGCCGCGGAGCTCGAAGCAGTCGCGCACGCGGCCTCCGTACCGGCGGTCGAGGAGCCGGTGACCGACGCGCCGGCTGCCCCGGAACCGGCGCTGGCGTACGCGGAGCAGCTGCCCGGCGCGGGGGAGCCGCACCCCTTCTTCGGGGAACAGGGCGGCCTTCGCAGCCTGTCGGAACCGCCAGCCGAGCCAGCGCGAGTGCCCGCCGGAGCGGCACCAGCGCCGACGGCCTCGGTGACCGATGCCGGCCCGGCCGTACCTGCGGGCCGTTCCTTCGAGCAGCCCGTCCTTGCGGCGCCGACGGGCGCGGACGGACAGGACTGGGTGGCCGAGGTGTCCGCGTCCGGTGAGGCGACCGCGCGGGTGCCGCGGCAGCAGACCGACGAGGAGCTGGCCGAGGTGGACCCGATTCAGCGCGAGGTCGAGCTGGTGGCCTCCTGGCTGATGGAGGCCGAAGAGACCGGGAAGCGCCTGTCGGGAGCTGAGGTTGCCCGACGCCTGGAGGTCTCACCCAAGACGGGTCAGCGCCGCGTGCTCGATGCCCAGACGTACCTGGAGGAGCAGCGTCGGCAGCAGGGCCGGGCGCACCTCCGCTCCGTCGGCAGCAGCAGCTGACCGTTCCGGTTATGGCCCGGTGGCCGGTCATCGATCACCACCACCGACCGGCCCGGGCAGCCGTCCCGCCGTGACCGATCGGCGCTTGACCGATCCGGCGACCCGGTGCCGTGACCGGTCACCAAACCCGCCCGTGACCGGTGCCGTGACCGGTTACCGAACCCGCCCGTGACCGATCCCGGGCCGGTGACCGGTGACCGATCCGGGCCCCATCGGTCACCGGTCATGACCGGTCCGCGGTCATCGGTCACCCGTCCGCCGCGACCTCGCACCCGCCTCCTGGGCAAGCCTTGGCGGTACAAGCCCGAGGCTTGCCCACCCTCCAGGGAGGCTTGCCCACAGTTGCATGGACCGGTCACGAGGGGGCTTGCCCAACCCCCCACCAGGCTTGCCCAATCGGTCACGGGAGGCTTGCCCAGCTAGAGGGCAAGCCTCCCATCTGCGCTTTTAGGGCTGTGGGCAAGCCTTCGGGCAAGCCGGTCTGAGGAGTGTGTACGGCACGAGATCCGAAAGGAGACGTGCCGTGCACGACGCTTCGCACCCCGCCGCCGGCGGCGGGTACTTCGACCGGCTGGACGCCGACTGGGCCGCGCTGTGCGCGGACCCCGCCGTGCGCCAGGCGGTGACCGACTGGGTGACCGACGGCATCGCCGCCGTGACCGATTCCTGGTCCGGCTCTCTGACGCCCGAGCAGCTCCTGGCCGCGCTCCGTCCGACGGCCGACGGCGTGACCGATGCGCTGACCGATGCCGTACTGCGGGCCCTCCTGCAGCGTGCCGCCGGCCGTGACCGATCGGCGGTCCTCGCCGGCCGCGTCATCGTCCAGGCGATGCTCCCCGCTGTCTTCCGCATCACCCGCGGCCAGGTCCGCGCGACCGGCGGCCGCACTCGCGACGCAGTCGGTCACGTGACCGTGGCCGCCCTCTACGAAGTGGCCCGCGGCGGCCGCATCCACCTCCGCCCCGGACGGCCCGCCGCCAACCTCACGCTCGACACCCTGCGCCGGGTCCTGGCCGAGCTCGCCGCCGAGCAGGGCCCGGCGGGGGAGGGCCTCGCGGCCGCGGAGCAGCTCGCCGACCGGGCGCCGGGCCCGTACGAGATCGCCCGCGCCCGCACCGTGCGCGCGGCCGCCGCGGAAGCCGGCCTGCACGCCGGTCCGGCCGACGACGCCGCGAGTGCCCCGGCCCGGCTGGAGCTCCTGGAGCTCCTCCTGGACGCGGTGCGCGACGGCGCGCTGTCGACCGCGGACGCGCAGGCGCTGGCCTGGCACCACATCAGCGGCGGCATCCCGGACGCAGAGGCCGCCGCCCGCGTCGGCACCACGGCCGGCGCCTGGCAGCGCCGGCGCTCGCGGGCCCTGGCCCGCCTCACAGCATCCCTCCAGCCCGAGGCCGCGGCATGAACCGGACCACCGCCGAGGCCACCGTCCGCTCCCCCCTTTGGAGATGCGTCTTGACCACACCCGCCGCCGCGACGTCGCTCGACGCGGATGAGGAGCGCGTCACTCGCGCCCAGCGTCTGCTCATCCACCTCGGCGCCGCCCTCGTCGCCCGCCCCTTCGACACCGGCACCCACGAGCAGCTCCGCGCCTTCCTCGACGAAGACGCCGAACCGGTCCTCGCCTCGCTCGCCGCACTCCGCCGCCGCCCCGAAGCGGAACTCCGCAGCCGGATCGCGGAGCTGGCCGGTCACACCCTGCGCTCGGCCGGAGGCGCGGCATGAGCCCCGTCCTCACCGGCCGCCGGAAGCCGGCCACATCGGCCGACCCGCAGCCACCGGCTGTCCAGGAGACCGAGGCCGTCCAGGAGGCCGGATGGGTCGGCGGATGGTCGACCGGCGCCCAGGCCAACTCGGCCGCGCTGATCCGCTGGACCGTCTGGGGCCTGATCGCGCTCGGCCCCCTGCTGGGCGCGCTCGCCTACCTCTCGGTGCCCGCCACGTCCGCGGCCCCTGCGCCGAAGACCGCCCCGTCCGCCCCGTCCGCGAGCGGCGGCCAGGGCGCGGCCGGCTTCGCCAGCCTCTTCGTTGCCGCCTACCTGTCCGCCGGGCGCGGCGACGAGCCCAAGCTCGCCGCCTACTACCCGCCGGTCGCCAGCATGCAGCTCGACGGTGTCTCCGGCCAGCACCGGGGCGAGCAGCTGACCGTCGTGCGGCTGCGCCAGACCGACACCTCGGTCTGGTCGGTCACGGTGGCGGCTCGCGTCACCGGCGCGCAGCCGTCGCCGGCGCCGTCCACGCAGCCGGGCGCTTCCCCGAGCCCGTCGGCCGCGACCGACGCGGTGCGCTACTTCCAGGTGCCCGTGGCCACGGCGCCCGGCGCCGGGGGAGCGACCGCGTACACCGCGCTCGCGCTGCCGGCCGAGGTCGCCGCCCCCGAGCGGGCCAAGACCCCGGAGCTGGTCTACGGCGCGATGCGCCCGGCGCTGCCGACCGACCCGCGCACCCAGGCGGTCACCAGCTTCCTGTCCGCCTACCTCACGAAGGCCGGCGCCGAGCTCGACCGCTACCTCGCCCCCGGTACCCGCCTGGCCGCTCCGTCCCCGGCCCCGTACTCGGGTGTCGCGGTGGACCAGTTCGCCGTCGAGGGCGAGACCGGCGGCGAACCGGTCGTCGCGGTCCCCGGCGACGGCACCACCCTGCGCCTGCTCGTCACCCTCCGGGCGACCGGCCAGGACGGGGTGCGGATGCCGCTCACCTACGCCCTGACCCTCAAGGCCCGCGCCGGCCGCTGGGAGATCGCCAGCCTCGACGGCGCCCCCGCCATCACCTCACCGACTCCGGCCCCGGCCGCCTCTGGCGCCCCGGGTCCGGCACCCACCCCCACCGCATAAGAAGGAGCACCGTCATGCACGACACCGTCACGCTGGCCGCGGGCTGGATCCAGACCGGCACCAGCATCGGCACCGACATCAAGGCCCTGATCTTCGACGTCGCCATCCCGGCCCTCTGCGGGATCTTCGTCGTGGTCGTCGGCTGGAAGACGAAGGCGCCCGGCCCGACGATCATGGCCGTCATCTTCGCGGCGATTGTCTGGGGCCTGTCCGCCAACATGGGCGCCCTCAAGAACAAGACCACCGAGGACATCGTCCAGTACCAGGGCGGCCCCAACGCCGTCCGGAGTGACCAGTGACCGAGGCCGCCGCCCATGGCGGCGAGGTGGACTTCGAACTGATCGGCCGCTGCTACACCAAGGCCCGGCGCGCCCCGCTCGTCCACGGGGTAATCCGGGACGTCAACGGCGGCCGGGGGATCCGGCTGCCCGGCGGCCCCTACACCCTGACCCAGCTGGGCGGGATCGTCGCCACCGTCGCCGCCCTGATCCTGACCCGCCCGGTGTGGGGCGGCCACGGCTGGCTCGACGTCACAGCCCTCCTGGTCCTCCCCGCCGTGGTCGCGTTCGTGCTGCGCCACCTCCACATCGACGGCCGCAACCCCGCGGCCGCCCTGCTGAGCATCGCCCTGATGCTGGCCGCGCCCCGGCGCGGCCAGCTCCGCGGCCGCGCCTACCGTGCGGCTCGCCCCACCCGCGGCGACACCCGTATCCACCTGCCCGCCGACGAACAGGCCGCCGAGGCCACTGCCCCGGCGATCACTGACGCTCCCGCACCGGAGCCCCGGCCGAAGCAGGCCCGGCCCCGGCCCGCGGTACCCGCCGCCGCGCCGTCGGCACCCGAAGGGCCTTCGGCGCCCTCCCTGCCGGTGGCCTCGGGGGTGCAGGCCCTCCTCGCCCGACGCGCCCCCACGACTCGTACCTGATTGGAGAACTTCACGATGCGCCTGCCGATCCGGCACGTCCAGCAGAACCTGATCTTCACCACCCACGGCACCGTCTGGGCGGTGTGGCGCGTTGCTGCGACCAACTACTCCCACGCCCCGGCCGTCGTGAAGAAGCGCCGTCTCAAGGCTCTGGAGAGCCTCTTCAAGGCGATGACCGGCGAGCCGATGCTGCTGTCGCTGTGCCCGCAGATCGACCCGACCGCCGTGGTGCGCGCCATGGTCGACGACATCGACCTGGAGCGCGCGCCCCGCTACGAGAGCCTCGGGCACGCGGTCCTGGACCAGCTGGAGACCATGGAGCTGACGGGCCGCACCGACTGGCTCGCGCTCCCGCTGCCCCCGCTGTCGCAGAAGGACGCGGTGATGTCCGCGTTCCGGGCGGCGCGGGCGGAAGTCTCCCTGCAGCTCGGGCTGATGCCTGCGGTCGTCACCGACGCGGAGGTGCAGCGGCGCCTGGAGCAGGCCCAGCGGATCCAGGCCCAGTGGCCGTCCGGTGTGTCGATGCGGCCGGCCTCCGAGGCGGAGATCCTGTGGATCTACGGCCACAGCGCGCGCCGTGGGCTCGCCGAGCCGTTCCTTCCTGACGGCACCGAGACCCCGGTCCGTGGCCGGGGCCGGAACGTCGCGGCGCTGGGGGAGATCCTCGTCGGCGAGGGCGGCGCCGACTTCACCGCCGGCCCTGCGCTGCCGGCCAACCCCTTCACGCGTCGCTTCCTTCAGGTCTCCAGCGAGTGGGGCGACTCCTACCAGGCGCTCCTGGCTCTCTCGGAGATGCCCGAGGCGTTTGCACTCCCGGGCGCGGCCTACCTCCAGCAGCTCGACGACCTGGCCTACCCCGTCGACTGGACCGCTCGCCTGGTCATCGTCCCCGGTTCGAAGGCCGAGCCGAAGGTCCGCAAGCGCGCCCGCCACCTCAAGGCGCAGGCAGCCGAGTACGAGGGCGACCCGGCCGGCCCGCCGGCCGCCGTCGCCCGCAACCAGGCCGACAACGAGGAGTACCACGAGCGGCTCACCGCGAACCGGCGCGAGGTGGAGGTCCGCGCCATGGTCACCCTCGCCGTCTGGGGCAACAGCCCCGACGACGCCATGGACCGCGCCGCCGCCCTCGCGAGCGACTTCGGCTCCACCGACTACACCTTCTCCCGACCCGCCGGCGAACAGGCCAGCCTGTGGCAGGCGATGCTGCCCGGCTGCCGCACCCCCCGCGTCATGGCCGGCTACGCGCAGATCCTCCTCTCGCGGGACTTCGCGATGGCCATGCCCTGGTGCGGCTCCCAGCTCGGCGACGAGCGCGGCGGCCTCTACGGCCTCCAGGTCGCCTCCGGCGGCGCCCGCCCCGTCCTGATCGACCCCGCCCGCGGCCCCCGCGAGAACGCCTCCGCGTCGATGGCCTGGCTCGGCGAGCTCGGCGCCGGCAAGTCAGTCGGCATGAAGGGCGCCGTCTACAACGTCCTCGCCCGCGGGCACCAGCTCGGCCGGCCCGGCAGCCGCGGCCGCGCCGTCATCGTCGACCGCACCACCGACCAGGAATGGGCGCGGTTCGCGAAAGCCTGCCCCGGCACCACCCAGCTGATCCGCATCGACCACACCGCCGAGGTCTCCCTCGACCCGCTGCGCCTCTACAAGGAGAACAGCCCCGAGGTCGCGGCCCGCTTCACCGAGTCCTTCCTCACCCTGCTGCTCGGGGTGCGGCCGATGGACCTCGAAGGCGTCGCCCTGTCGGAGGCCGTGCAGGCCGTGCTGGCCCGGCCCGAGCCGTCGATGCGCGCTCTGATGGATGAGCTCACCGCGCGCGGCACCGGGGACACGGCCGCGCACGGCCTGGCCCGCAAGCTGGGCTCGGTCGCCCGCAAGGACCTGGCGAGGGTCGTCTTCGACGAGACGCTGCCGGTCGTCGACACCCACCGCGCGGACTCCGTCGTCTTCCTGGTGTCCTCGCTCGCCCTGCCGAAGAAGTCCGAGCTGGCCTCCGAGCACCGGATCCAGCGCCTTGAGTTCGAGAAGGTCCTGGGCCGGGCGCTGATGTACCTCATCGCTGCCGTCTCCCGCGAGACCGCGATGCGCAGCCGGGACGAGTTCGCGGTCACCGTCTTCGACGAGTGCTGGTGGCTCACCTCCAGCGACGAGGGCCTGGAGCTGCTCCTGGAACTGCTCCGCGACGGCCGCAAGCGCAACGCCGCCGCGTACGTCGGCAGCCACGACGCCGACGACATCGGCCCGGCCGACAGCGAGAAGGGCGCCATCGTCCGCGGCCTCATCCCGCACCGCTTCGTCTTCCGGCAGACCAGCCGCCCCCTGGCCGCGCGCAGCCTCGAATTCCTCGGCGTGGACTCCACCGACACCGAGCTGCTGGACCTGGTCACCGGCGGCCTCTCACCGCTCGGCCTGCCCGACGACCAGCGCCGGGCCCGCGCGGGGGAGTGCCTCTACCGCGACCTGGCCGGCCGCATCGGCCTCATGCGGGTCCTCATCCCCCGCGACCGCGCGATCGAGCGCGTCATCCACACCACCCCGACCACCCAGCAGGCGGCGGCATGAGAACCCTGCGCGCCCCGTTCAAGCGGCTGCGCCTGCTCGGCACAGCCCGCCTGCGCCTCGCCCTGCTCGTGGCGGCGCTCGCCGCCACCGCCTTCACCATGCTCACCTCGCTGCCGGCCCTCGCCGAGCCGAGCCCGTCCGCGACCCCGGCGCCCACCAGCCCGCCTGTGACCAACCCCCTCGGACCGCCCACAGCCGGTACGCGTACGCCCACCCCAGAGGAGCTCGCCGAGATCGAGAAGATCATCGCCGACCTCAACAAGCGGCTCTCGGACGGCATGCAAGAGGCCTTCCTCAAGGCCGAGGAGGAGCGCCTGCGCAAGCTCCTGCCCAACGAGGGCGGCGTCCTGGCCGTCTTCAACGTCACCGACGAGCGGAACCTGCCGATCTCGGCCTACACCGTGAAGTCGGACACCGGCGGCCTGACCGACTGGGACCTCGGCATCCAGAACCTGATCACCGAGCTGGCCTTCATGATCACCAAGTGGGTCATCGCGTTCTGCTGCTGGCTCATCGTCTGGGCCCTCGGCTTCGGCCTCGCCAAGCTCCTCCTGGCGCCCGTCCTGTCCGTCGCCAACTCCCTCCACACCCAGGTCATCCTGCAGATGGGGCTGCCGTCCCTGTTCCTGTCGGTGTGCGCCCTGATCGCCGTCGTGCGCATCTTCTTCGGGGACCGGGCCAAGGGGTGGGGGGACGCGGCGCTGTCCATCCTGATCGCCGGGCTCACCGCCACGCTGCTGTCCTCGCCCCCGCAGCTCCTGCTGGGGGAACAGGACGGCGCCATCGCCGCCGCCCGCGGCCTGGCCCTCGAAGTCGCCGACATCATCCTCGACGCCAACCCCGGCCCTAAGGAGAAGGCCCCCGAGGACGAGGACTCCGCCAGCTCCCGGGCGCTCTCCCGCCCGCTCACTAACGCCCTGACGGACGCCTTCATCGTCAAGCCGGCCATGCTGCTCCAGTACGGTCGCGTCTTCGAAGGTGACTGCGCCAAGAAGTACAGCGACACCAAGATCACCCAGCTCGCCTACGAGCGGGCCGTGAACCAGCAGATGGAGCGGTTGAAGAAGTTCAACAGCTACCGGGCCTGGATCGACCCCACCGGCGCGCAGGTCACCGACTGGACCATGCCCCTGGCCAAGCAGTGGGCCCTGGACCACTTCGGCAACCCTCCGATGGAGCAGTTCGAGAAGGACTGCGTCCAGGGCGACGTGCAGGCCGCGAAGCGGGCGTCGATGGACAAGGTCGGCGGCGCGATCTTCCTTCTCGTCGCCGCCCTGATCGTCACCGTTCTGATCGCCGGTCTCGCCGGCAGTTTCCTCGTCGCCCAGTGCCGCATCGCCTGGGACGCCGTACGGGCCGAACCCGCACTCGTGGCCGGCCTGATGCCCGGCGCCGGCCGCGGCTACCTGTGGGACTGGGCGGCATCCGTCCTGCACTCCCTCGGCCAGCTCCTCGCCTCCATCATCGGCCTGGCCGTCCTCATCCTGATCGTCCAGGCCGTCCTGGACCCCGTGCAGCAGGACTGGGGCAACGAGCTCACCCTGCGCTTCCTCGCCGTGGACATCGTGTGCCTCGGCGCGATCAAGAAGCGCAAGGCCCTCACGGTCAAGTCCAAGCAGGCTGCGGCCAAGTGGCGCGACAAGATGTCCTCCGCCCGGATCGGCGGGACCAACAACTCTGCCCTCGCCCCCTCCTCCGCCCCGGTGGCCAAGAACCAGTCGATCGCCCGCAAGGTCACCCGCGGAGCGGTCCGCACCGCGATGGTCGGCGTCGCCGTCGCCTCGGGCAATCCGATCGCAGCCCTCGGCTACGCCACGAGCTCCAGCGTCAGCACCGTCGCGCTGATGAACCGCATCCAGTCCGGCGGCAACGGCGCCGGCCGCCGCCCGGCCCCGCCAGCGGGCCAGCCC
>NZ_JARAYQ010000209.1:0-14793 GCF_033794505.1 Streptomyces sp. MB09-01
GACGTCCTGGCCGCACAGCGCCGCGAACGCGCCCGCATCCGCAGCGAGAAGGGCATTCGCTGGGGCGGACGCCCCCTCGCCGCCGCAGCCTGACCAAGTGAGGGATCCCGCCGTGCCCGGATGTGGAGATCAGACAGCGGTCAGGCTCTTCGCCATGACCCGCTCCCTGCCAACGCCATCGGGCAGAAGATCGCCGGGCTCACCCGTGTCCGTGAAACCGTGCCGCTCATAGAGCGCGGTTGCCTTGCGGTTGTCCGGCACGACGGACAACCGCAGCGTCGTGGCACCGCGCTCCGCCGCCCACCGCTCGATCGCCTGGATCAGGCAGTCACCCACGCCCTTGCCCCGAGCCGTGGGGTTGACCCACATCGAGATCAACTCCACGTTCTCTGTTCCCTCGCCCGGCACTCCGCTGGCTATGCCCACCGGAAGGCCGTCGAGAAGCGCGACGAGATCGTGCGCGCCAGGAATCGACAGGCGGGCACGCCAGCGTTCCTCTCGGTCGCCGGAGCCCTGCCACTGGGCCAGTGCCGATCCGAACGCGTAGGGCGCCTCAGCAAGCGCGGCCAGTCGCAACTCCCGCCAAAAGGGCCAGTCGTCTGATTCCAAAGTGCGTAGTTCAAGCATGATCCAGACCCTGCCCGCCCGCCGGGGTCGGCAGCAAGTTGATTACCACCATGCAAACGAGGTCGTTCAGCCCTGCGACCAACCGAACCGGGGAGCAACGGTGACTCACGCACCCGCAGACCACGAGACCTCGGTGAACCTATCCGGTCACGGCACTAGCTCAGGGCAGGAGTTCTGGTTGACGCGCGTGTGCGCCCCAGGGGGCCAGCGGCATAGCGGCTACGGACGAGGTCTCGGCAGACCATCGCCGGAGATACCTCAAGCGGTCTGTGAACACGCAGCCGAAGGCGGGATCGGACCCACTGCCCTGCCCGGAACTGCCCCACTTCCTGCCCTGCCGGATGTTGGACGGCTCGAACGCCCACGTGGCCCGCAACGACGCGACTTCGTCAGCGTTCCGAAGGGGTGGGCACCAGGGCCCGTCGGGGCGTGGCATCAGTTGGGATCCGTAGATCTGCTGCTAGCCGGCCAGGTCCAGGGGGGGGCGAGCTGTCCAGGGTGGAGCAATGGAGAGCGCAGTTGGAGAAAGTGGGCGGGTTCTCGAACAAGTCCCGCTGGCCTTCGTAAGCCGCCTCCCACCCACAACTCTGGCTCGTACGGGTGGACGACAGCGGGACTCCATGGCTTCGGCGCCTTCCGCATCCCGGATGTACGGAACTGGTGTCAGGTCGCTGCGACCCGGGGACCGGTACCGGACAGGAACGCCACCGACGCCAGGAGTACGCCTTGGGGACCGTGTGCGCGGCCGTACCGATCCGTACCAACACCGACCCCGAGTGCGTGGCGCTGTCCCTGTCGACCCCGGACCCGGTCAAGCTCGCGCAGGCCGACCGGGTACTGCGCAACGAGGCCATCGCGGTCCTCCTGGGCCTGTTCGTCGGAGGCAGCAACCCGCCGCCACCCATAACGGCACGCATCCCCTGCGTGGTGATCTCCCGATAACGGCCGGACCCCAGGATTAATGCGGTCACAGCTGCGGGCAGAATAGCAGTTTGACTGAAAGCGGTCAGGTCCTGCTGGCATTGTCGGAAGATGGACTACTTCCACCTCTCCGTAGCCTCTACCGTCGAGGACCCGGTCGGTGCCAAGGCCGCCCTGAAGCGCGCCTGGAACGCGTGCGCTCAGGTTCCCTGCCCCAAGTGCTATGTCGCAAAGGGGCAGTACTGTCATAACGGGCCCCGAGGGTCGTGGCGTGTCACCCGCTTCCACCGGCCGCGCCAGGACGATGCGGGAGTTCCCTCCATCCTGGGCCCCGTCGGCATCCACGGTCTCAGCTGGGCGAAGGGCAAAGGCTCGTTCCCCTGGGATGACCGGCGCATCCCAACCGTCTGACGAACGACCCAGAAAACTGGCTGTGGCGTGTGGCGCGGGCAATTCAAGAGTTCACCACGGACCAGGCGGGGTGGCGATCCACTGGGTGTCGTCGAGGGGGTGGCGGGGGGCGGCTCCGTCGTTGGCCAGGGCCATGACGGTGTCTGCTACGGGTCCGTGCATGGTGACGTGCTGGAGCCAGGCCCGTCCGGCGGGGCCAAGGACGACTGGCCGGTGGAGGGAGACGTCCGGGTTGGCGAGGACGGCATCGTGCAGCAGCCCGGCGAGCTGCTGGCGCGCGTAGGCTGAGGTGGTCGGGCAGACGGCGGTGCTGGCAGTGGCGGAGGCGATGGCCTCGGCGTCGTGGGTCAGGTGGGCCAGCATCAGGTCCAGGGCGGCCGTCTCACCGGCGATCTGCTGCGAGTGATCATGCCCGGTATAACGACGAAGCCCGCTGTCCGGGGCTACCCTGCTCGGTGTCACACACGTGGGTGGGGACACCGAGCGGGTCCGGTTTGGGGCTTGGGAGGTGCGGTCTCGCCCGATGGGTGTGGTGGACCTGGTTCAGTCAGCGGTTGTCGTGGAGTTCGTGGTGCATCTGGGGCTGGTTGTCCTGGTCGTGGGTGAGGGCTAACTTCTGGACCTCGTTGAAGGTCTTGGAGGCGATGCCGAGGATCTCCTTGTACGAGTTGACGCCGACGGCCTTCTTGGCGCCGCCGCCGAGGAGGCCTCCGCCGAGGCCGCTGATCATGTCGTGGCCGGCCGAGATCGGCTTCGCGGCCGCGTCCAGGATGCTCTTGGGCAGGCCGGCCATGTCCGCGTACTTGTCGGACAAGGCGTGGCGGACCATGGCGATGAACGCGTCGTGGACGCCCGGCGGGTAGAACTTCTTGTAGAAGTCGACGGCCTGCTTGGTCATGAAGACCCCGTCGTCGGTCTTCTTCCACTCATCGTCGCGCACCTGGTTCCACAGGGCCTCGACCTGGTCGGGCTCCTTGGGCAGGAGCCACTTCTCGGGTGTGCCCAGTAGTGGTTGACGTAGTGCCACGCGCACATGAAGCCCTTGGCGTCGTCCTTGGCCACGTCGATGCCCAGACGGTCCATGGCCTGGATGATCTGGGTGGAGAAGACGCATGTGGCGCCGGTGGTGTACTTCTGCGAGACCGGCTCGCCCCACTTGGCGTAGTCCCATTCGCCGCTCTTCTTGTGGAGCTGGCGGACCGAGGCGTGGACCAGGCGGACCTTGGTCACGTTCGCCGCGAGGGTGCCGTCGCGCAGGGCGTTCTTGTTGCCCATGTCGAGGAAGAGGCGGGAGGACTGCGAAAGCCTCCGGCCGGGCCCGTCGACGCCGCCGAGGCGGCCGGTGGAGCGGAGCGTGAACGCGCCGGTCGGGGAGAGGTAGGTGCCGATCAGGCCGACCGTGCCCTGGAGCATGGACACTTCGCCGTGGTGGTGGGCGAAGAAGCCTTCGGCTGCCTTGACGTCGGCCTCGGACCAGTCTGGCGGTGCGGCCGCGGCCTCTTTAAAGAACGTCGCGAGCCGCGGGGGCAGCTCGGACAGGTCCTGGCCGGGCTTGAGAGTGCCGATGGTCCGGAAGAGGGCGTTGACTCCGTCGATCTCCTTGCTATCGATCAGGTCGGAGACCAGTTGGTCGGCCTTCGGGTCACCGACTTTGTTCGCAGCTTCCAGGTCGGCGGCGCTCGTGGCTGTCGTCAGTCCCATGGAGGGACTCCATTTCTCGTGGCGGCGTGTGCGCAGCCACGCGCGTGGTGTCGGCAGGAACGGGGCTGCGGCCCGACGGCGAAGCGGGGCAGTGCGGGATCGTTTTCCTCTCACCCGAACGGACTGAACCCGCAAACAGGCCTGACAATGCGGAAACGATCGGCCTGATAGGAGGGGCTGTGCCAGTCCCTCTCCGGTGCCGCAAAGGCTGACGGCGATGTGCTCGGTGGTCTCACCGGAACGCACAACCTCTCCGGCGGCTGACTCCGTGACTGGCCCCTTCGGCGGCGGCGACCTGCTGAGGACCGGGTCCAGCACGTTGACGACCCTGCCGAACGGGGACGTCATCCTGGGCCCCGACGTCGGCATCAAAAGGTAGGCCGTGCACGCGTGGAGGGCATCGCGCCGCGCTGAAGGGTCCGGCGACGGCCGGCTGAGCGACGGAGGCCTGCCCGGCCGAGATGACACTTCCGGATGCCTCTGGCCCTTCTCCGGCCCTTCTTTGGTCCGCACCATTGCTGGCCGTGCACCGGGGTGGGACCGTGGCCGACATGGTCGACACTCGCTCTCGACGGTACGAGGCAGCCGCCCGCAGCATGTTCTGGTCCGGCATCGCCCTGTTGCTGCTGGGGCTGGCCGCTCTCGCGGCCGCACGGACGGGCGACACCCGATCGTGGGTGTGCGACCCGGGCTGCCACCCGACGGAGAGCACGGCGTGGGAGATCACCAGAACGCTGGGTGCGGTGGGCGCGGCCCTGGGCGCGCTGCTTTGGGCCGTAGCCGTTCTCATGGCCACCCTCCGCCGCCCGCCGACCCCTCCACCGTCGAGCGATCCCTCAGCCGGCTCAAGCAGCACCGGGCGGTAGCCACACGAGACCGACCCGACTGAGTCATCGACAACGGCAGCAGGGAGACAGCGAACGCGTTGTTCGCGACGTACCCGGGCCTTGCCCAGCACCACGAGTACGTTCGCCGGACACCCCAGCCTGACGGGCCACCCGACTCGACCCGCTACGACCACAGCGGTTGATGGCCTGCGGGGGAGTGTCAGTTGAACATCGTCATCCATGGCGGCGGCGTGAACGGCCCGGGCGCGCCGCTCCGGTGCGCGCAGTGCGGAGCGATGGGTGACATCGTCCTGGGCCTTGACCCCGGATTTTGAACACGTCTATGCGGCTTGGGCCAGGGTAGTTGCTGTTGGTTGGGAGTCGTTCTCGTAGGCGATCGGGGGCCGCTGGCCGAGGCGGGAGTGCCGGCGGCGGGTGTTGTATCGGGTCAGCCAGCGGAAGGCGTCGAGTCGCGCTTCATGTTCATTCGACCAGCCTCTGCGGCCCTTGAGGGTCTCTCTTTTGAAGGCGGCGTTGAAGCTTTCCGCGGCGGCGTTGTCCGCGCTGGACCCGACCGCGCCCATGCTCTGCCGGAGCCCCTGCTGACCTGCAGACTTTAGCGAAGGCCCGACTCGTATATTGAGATCCGTGATCCGTGTGCATGATCGCTCCATTGAGACTGCCGCGGGTTCGCTCGGCGGCCGCCAGGGCGGTGATGACGAGCTCGGTGCGCATGTGATCGGCGATCGCCCACCCGGCCAGCCGACGGGAGGCGAGGTCGATTACGGTCGCGAGATAGAGCGGCTTCGCGCCGCTGACCGGCAGGTATGTGATGTCGCCGACGTACTTCGTGTTCACCGCGGCCGCGGTGAAGTCACGTCCAATCAGATCCGGCGCCTTCGGCGCCGCCTGGTCCGCGACGGTGGTCCGGTGCCGACGCCGCAGACGGACCCCCTCGAGCCCGATGGTCCACAAGATCCTCGCGACCCGCTTGTGGTTGATCCGTTCCCCCTCGTCGCGGAGCTCGGCCGTGATCCTGGGGGCTCCGTAAGTGCCGTCGGAGTCCTGGTGGACTTTGCGTATCCGGGCCGCGAGCCCGGCCACGGCGCTCTGCCGGGCCGTCCTTGCCGCTGCGGTGCGGCGCCAGTAGTAGAAGCTCGAGCGAGAGATGCCCAGCATCGAACACAACCGCGTGACGCCGAACCGGCGCTGATGGTCTTCAACGAACTGGCAGCGGTTCACCAGCGCGTCTCCCCTGCGAAATAACGGGCCGCCTTGCGGAGGATGTCGCGCTCTTCCTCCAGCTCGCGGATCCTCTTCCGGGCTCCGGCCAGCTCCGCCTGAACGCCGGCACCATCAGCCTGCGCAGCGGCCGGAGGCGCGGAGTGGGCCCCGGGGCGGCGCCCGTCGGCGGCCCGGACCCAGTTCCGCAGCGTCTCGGTGTTCACCCCGAGATCAGCAGCGACCGACTTGATCGTCGCTCCCGGCCTCGACCGGTACAACGCGACCGCGTCCGCCTTGAACTCGGCGGGATAGCGCTTCATCCCCACGGGGACTCCGTTGTCCTGGACCATCAAGATCCAAGTCTCTCCGGCGTCCAAAATCCGGGGTCAAGGCCCGGGGTCGTGGTACGCGCAGTGTGCCGCCCGGCCTCGGCGGTCCGGGCCGGTTCACCGGCGGTAGCAGTGGCTTAACCGCTCTGTTCTGGTGAGCTGAAACAACCAGCCTGACCCTGCGGGTAGGGCCAGAGCACTATCACCGCTGATAGCGGCCTGGCCCTACCCGCAGGGCCGGACCTGGGAGACTAGGGATCATGACCGACCGTCGACCGCTCTCGCTGCCCGCCTTCTCCGAGCCCGCTTCCGACGCTCCCGTACCCGCCCAGGCGGGTGGGCGCCGGCTGATGCCGGTCGAGCAGGGCGCCGACTTCCGCCATCCGCCCGGCGAGCCCGAGCCCGCACCCGCCCCGGCCCACGTCCGCTCGCCCCCGGCGGCCTCACCTTCTCAGACCCGGACCGCCATATCTGAGCGCTACCACCACGGGTTGCGCCACGTCCAGGACCAGCTCACCACCTAGCCCCACCGCCCGGTGTGCCAGCGCCTCCACCTGGACAGTGGTCGTAGCCGGCCCGGCTCCCGCCTCGGATACCGTGTTCCTCTACGGGGTGCCATAACGGATGTGACGCCCCCCACCGGAGGTAGCCAGCGTATGAGTTCAAAGCGCAGCAAGAATCCAGCCCTGCCCGTACTTGACGACGCATTCCGACTCGAGTCGGTCAAGGACGCCGAAGAGTCCACCCGTGACTTGGCCGCGCGGCTGGCCACCACCGAGCTGCGCCGCGTTTCCCACCCGGGCCGGGTCACCTGGGAGCCCACCGATCAGGCCGAGCCCGTACCGGTCCCGCCGACTGTGGTCGACGGTGACGGGGACCTGTGGCTGCGGGACCGGGGCACTGGCACCTGGACCATGCCCGAGTTCAACCCGAAGGAGTTCCCGGCCCGCTGTGGCGAGGTTCTGACGTGGAACCAGCTTGCCCGCGAGTTCGGCCCGCTGACCGCACTGGCCGACGACCGCCGCATCGGCGGCGGCCGGCGCTGACCGCGCAGCCTTCTGGGATGACCGCGCCCCTGGAGCGCCCGTTACGGGTTGCTGGGAGCTCCAGCTCGCCGCCGAGCTCGACGATGGCGGCGAGCAGGTGAGCGTCGTATCGCCACCCGGCTGCCGCTCGGCACACATGATCCTTCCCGGCGCTGTACGGCCTCCTGCGGCGCTCTGCGAAGCGGCGATCAAGGGCCTGAGAGGCGCTCACAGCGGCGCACAGCGGTTCGAATGGGTAGAGGGGCACCCCGACTCCCGGAAACGGCCTCGCGACCTCACTGGCCTTCCCGTGGGAGCTGCGTCCTCGGCGCTCCCGACCCGAGCTCTGCTCTCAGGGGGCTGGACCGGCCGACCGCGTGCTGCGAGGACGGTCCGCTGCAGAGCCGCATGTTCGTTGGTTGGTGAGGGTCGGGTCCGTCGTTTGGTGAGGGATCGCTCGCGTAAGAGGAATACCTAGGACTGACTGACCAGATGACGAGCGCGCCCTTCCTCACCCGCCGTAGGCGAAGTACCGGCAGTAGAAGCTGTGGACGCCGCGGAGCTCCGTTCGAGAAGACGAAGCGATCCGACAGCCTGTACTGCTCCACCGCGCTGCCGGACGCGAGCATGGCGCCGACGGTCGCGTTCAGGAGGCGTCACCGGGTGAGCCTCCTGGTGACGCAAAGGGCAGGCTCGGAGCTTGAAGCAGGCTTTCAGTCTTCGATCTTCTCCTTCCCCTCTTCCGACATGACAGCGAAGCCGGGCTGGGTATCCTCGCTCGCCGGACCCAACGCCGCACCCCCAAAATTCGGGGCGCTGGAAAGGAAGTGCAGGGTCTTCTCCCTGACCATGTCGACGGGACCATTGGTGTCGGCCTGGTCCTGATTGACGTCGTTCAGGATGACCTGCTGGCGCTCGCCGTCGTCTTCGTGCTCGACCACGGCGGGACCTCCGTCAGCGTGGGCGGGAACGGCAGCGGAGAGGACGCCGAGGGCGACGGAGAGGCCGACTGCTACGGCAGCGAGTTGCTTGTTCATACCCCGGCTAACGATCTTGCAGGTGCCTAGTCACCCGACGCAGACAAGCACAGAGAAATGCACGGGCAAGCTGCGCGTCCCGAGGTGCAGGACAGACACTCTGGTGCGGAGTACCTGCGACGGCACCGGCCGCGCCCGCCCGCTGTGGGAGCCGGCGGCCGGGCAAGCCTGAGCGCCTGGGCAAGCCCAAGGCGACCCTGGGCAAGCCACCCGCAAGAGGCGGCTTGCCCAGGCCCTCGGCTACGAGCGCTCCCGCCCCGGGCGCAGGACATCGGCGTAGACCCGGGCCCGCACGCCCGGTGCGCCGGGATCCCGGCGCACCGGGCCGATGCCCGAGGTCGCCCAGCGTTCCTCCAGCGCGGCCATGACAGCCTGGACGGTGTCCTCGTCCCCGCCGGTGATGTCCAGCACCACCAGGCCGGGCTCCGCGGTGTGCTGCTCGTCGATTGGCTTCATGACAGCTGCGACGGCGGTGGGAGCGGGGCGGTTCGCCGGGGAACCTCGCTCCACCCGCACGAGGGAGTGGAATCTGCGGGCACCGCCCGGCCAGACGCTCGCGTTGTCGGGGCGCGGCCCCCTGTCGCGGCCTCGGTGGCCAGGGCCGCACCCCGTACTTCCGAACGTACCCCGCCGCCGAAGCCACCGGTGCGGCGGTCCGCGAGAGGCCGCGACCTGTTGCCTGTTCGTACGTCACCCGTTCGCGCGCGGCCAGGTACTGATGGTGAGGGCGGGGAAGAGGCTGGGCGCATGTCCGCCAAGCTGATCGTCTACCCGCCCGACGAGCAGGAATGGCGCCGGGTGCGCTACGACGGCGTCGCCATCGGGGTCGCGCACCGACCGGCCGACATCCGTGTCTTCCTCACCGCGGCCGGGCTGGAGACCGCCGAGGACGTGGACCTCACCGACCCCGACTTCCGGCGGCTTGCCGGTAGGGCCGGAGCGCGGCGGGTTTGGCCTCCCATGGCTTCTTATGCACCGCATGGTGTGGTGTTGTTTTTCAGGGAGTGGGTGGTGTCGTTGAGCTGGTAGGAGCGCAGGTCTGCGATGGTGCCGCCATCGGCCCCGACGCATACATGCCGACCAAAGTAGTTGTCCTTCTGGTAGACCCTCGCGGTGCGGCTGCTGTTGTTGATGACCGAGCTGCCCTTGCCGCGGATGTAGTCCGGCAGGTGTCGGACCGAGCCGTCGGTCGCTCGTTTGACGTAAGGCTGGCCCTCGAAGTGGATCTCGGGGTAGATACATACGAATCCGCGCGGGCACTGGATCTGGTCCCGGGGAGCGGTAACGGCCGAACCGGTCGGCGCAGGCCGGCCCTGGGCAGGGGTGACACCGCCAAGCGCCGCCGTCAGAGCGACGGTCGTACTGACGATCGTGAGAATCCTGGCAACGTGCATGTACTGACTCCTCCGGTTGGCTTCTGTCGTGCGGAGCAGCAGACGCCGCACGGTTCGGCGCCCACCCCCCGCCGCGGCTGGAAGCCGCGGGATGCCAGTGTGATTACCCAAAGCGGCAGTTAATTTACATACAGCCCCAACCGGGCTGGATCACAGGGAGCGCACTGCTTGCGACTGTGCGCCGCGAATGCCTCAGTGCCGCTGTCCCGTCTGTACGACGGCGGTGCGGCGGGCGGTCGTGAGCGAGCTTCGCTTCGAGCATCTGCTGGGTCTGGGGTGGACGACTTCACCTTCAAGATCATCGCTGCTGGCCGCCCGCGGACGGGCCCGGCGCCGAGGCCGGAAGCACGACGCGCTTGGGGATGTGATCGCGGTCGTCCTGGTCAGGTTTCGATGTAGGCAGTTTGACGGCTGCCCCCAGGCGGGGAGGGCGGCCAACGACTGGCGAGGAATGCACGACTCGCCCCTGTGCGTAGCCACCGTCCACCGAACGCTGGGCGTCAACTACTACCGTCACCCAAAGGTAAAGCCCCGCCAGGACGCGCCTGACGGGGCTTCGGATTCTGCTGTTGCCCTGTAGCACGAACGTACCGGGGTCGAGCAGCGAGGCTACGCCTCACCCTCCGACCGACGTGCGAATGGTGCGGCCTCCGGCAGGATGGCGGCGAGGTTGAGAGTGATTCGTATCGACGTCACCGAACAGCCCGGACCAACTCTCCACGCAAGTACTGCAGAAATCCCCAGAGATCATCTGCAATCACGTCCACGCCGGACTCCCCGATCTCATAGGTCGTACCCACCATTGAACCACCACTTAGCCGATACACCTTGCCGGATGTGAGGCTGAAAGCAAACAGGCCACCGCCGCCATCGGACCCGAAGGCAACAACGGAATCAACGACAGCACCTCGAATCTCGGCCGGTTGCCAATCCCCTCTACCTTCGGCTACATCATAGACGGAATCTACGAAGAAACCGTTGCCCACGTCAGGGAGCGTCACTTTCTCGATGTGTGAGTAGAAAGCAAGGAGATCACCGTAGTCCCTTACGGCAGGGTGCTTTTGGAGCGCGTCAGATTCGCCCGGTGACGCCGCAGCCACGTAATTCTCTCCTGGCTCGTAGCCGTTACTCTCCTCGAAGTTTCTCACGAATTTCGATGAGAGGGTGGCCATCTCTCGGATCAAGTTATTTAGGTTCTCTCCAGAAATAGTCACCATAACCCCTATCGATCTGTCCGGAAAACCGGCGAACATGCAGACCTTCCCCGGAGGCCCGTGCCTGACCAGCAGCCCGGGCACCAGCATCGGCAAGACCAACGTGACCTTCCAAGTCAAGGGCGTCGACCGCGACGAACGCCCCGGCCAGCAGAACCTCGACCAGGTGCAGATCGAGGTATGGAACGCCGCCACCGGCGCGCAGATCTACGCCGACTGGCTGCCCGGCGGCCGTCGGGCGGAGCTCGATGAGGAGGAGAAGCTCCTGGCCGAGCGGCTCGATGCGGTCCGTGCCGAGCGCGAGGAACTCGTGGTGGCGATGCACGCCCAGCTGGACGCCGAGAGACTGTCGGCGCAGGCAGCGACGGTGCAGGTGGGCGGGCGTGGTGTGCTGCTGGTCCCGCATCGGGAGGCGGGCGCGGGCGAGGAGGTCCTGCCGCCGGACTACCAGCGGCTCATGAAGATTGTGCGGAATGCCGGTGGCCCCATCCGGGTCAAGGACGTCGGCGTCGAGCTTGGCCTCGAGGTCGAGGTGAAGGGCAGACTGGAGCCGCTGCGCGGCAAGTTGAGCAAGCTCGCCGGGCGGGGCTGGCTGCGCAAACTGCCTGACGGACGCTTCCAGATCGCACCGTAGGAACGAGGGCCGCGCCTGTAACCGGCATGCCCCTGGCGGCCGCTGGCTCGACGTGTGCATGAAGAGGATCAACGAGCCCGCCGGGGACACCGGCTTCCCTGTCTACCAGTGCCGCCTGCCGGTGTCCCGAAGAACCAACGAATACTGCACCGATCTGCTGAGCCGCTCCCTGAAGAAGATCGGATCCCGCTGGCGAGCCCTGCCGCCCGGACGGATCGTGATCATTGTGCTCACCGTGCTCCGCCACGACCAGCGCATCGCCGACATGGCCGGCGGCAACGCCGTCGGTGACACCACCGTGCGCCGCTGGCGCGACGAGCCGATATCCCTGCTCGCCGCCCGCGCACCCCGCCTGGACCGCGCATGCGAGAAGATCGCGAAACGGGGTGGTGAGGTCGTCCTCATCGACGGCACCCTGATCCCCACCGTCCGCCGCACTGGCGCCGCGAACCGGCCCAACTACTCCGGCAAGCACCGCCGTCACGGCCTGCACTTCCTCGCCCTCACCGACGAGAACGGCCGCCTGATCTGGATCTCCGCGGCCCGCCCCGGCCGCACCCACGACATCACCGCCGCCCGCCGCGACCACATCCTCACCCACCTGCGCGCGGCCGGCCTCGGCGCCCTGGCCGACCTCGGCTTCCTCGGCCTCACCGACGACAGCGACGCCCCGGTGATCCTCACCGGCTTCAGGGCCACCCGCGCCCGCAAGCTCACCCCCGGCGAGAAGCAGGCCAACCGCGTCCTGGCCGCCGCCTGCGCTCCCGTCGAACACGGCTTCGCGCACCTGAAGACCTGGCGCATCCTCACCAAACGCCGCACCGAGCCCGCTCGCGCCACCGACCTCCTGCACGCTCTCCTGGTCCTCTCGAACCTCGAGCTTTCACGCTGACAGATGATCAGTCATATTCGGCGCCGTACGGCTCCGTTCCTGCCAGCGGTAGAGGTCGCGCAGCAGGGAAATCTCGGCGCCGTGATGGATCAGCTCCCTGTTGACGTGCAGGACCCTGTTCTCCATGGGAAACCGCTCGGGACCCACCGTGGGCGGATTGTCCAGGTCGGCGTCCGAGAGCTCGCGGACCCCCGCGTTCCATCTCCCATACACCTCATCGAGCTGTTTCAGCGCCTCGTCAGCGGTCCCCGCGTAGGCGAATGCCTGGGACTCGAGGTCCTGGCCGCCGAAGTACCATCCGACCCGATAGCCCAGGCAGGAGACGATGATGTGCCCCAGCCGCCAGGCAATCGTGGTCACCGGCGCAGGCACCGGGGCAGGGGACGCAAAGTCCATCGTCCATTCCCCCGAACCTTCCAACATCGGTGCGGCCGACGTGCCACGTGGGCGGATGCTCCAGCAGCCGCGCACCGGCTCCCAGAAGTACTCCTCATCGGTAAGACCCTCCAGCCGTGGCCGCAGGTTCTTGCTCCAGTACCAGTCCAACTGGTCCGCGAGTCGCTCGCTTCTTGTCATTTCCGCACACTACATACAACGGAGACCTGGCTGCGCCCCTCGCGGACGCCGTCGCCAGCCGTGGGCCGCGAGACGTACCGCACCGGGAGATGACGCTGGGGGTTGATGTGCCCTTCGGGCCGCGCCGCCGCGAGCAACTCAGCCTCGACCGCTGACATGACGGATGATCAAGACCGCAGACGCTCGCCCGAGATCAGCATGAGTATCCCGAGCGAGCGCCATGCCCGAGTCCCCGACCTGCATGTTCGAAGATGGCGAAGACTCGATGAACTGCCACCCACAGGCAAGGCACCCCAAGGGCGTCAGACCATCCGGGCTCGGGCAGCTCCGGATTGCAAACAGGCAGGGCTGGCCTGATGACAACGTCTGCCACGCCAGAGCGCCAGTGCCGCGGCGGGGCGGGAAGCGGAGCGGCTCCGCGGTGCCGGGCGGGCTGGGGCGCGGCGGGGTCAGGGCCGCGCCTCAGGATGAAGAGGTGGCTGGGACGACAGGGTCAGATGGCCAGGTGAGAACGGTCAGCTCAGGCCACTGCTGTTGCCAGCGGGCCGCCTTGGCCTCGTACACCTCACGCGGGGCAAGCACCGGGTTGGGGCGCACGACGAGGTTGAACACGTCGGAAAGCCCGTGCGGCGCATAGACGCGCCATCGGCCGCCCGGCTCCAGGCGCACACCCAGGCAGCAGGTGGTCGCCGCGAAGCTGTCGATGGCCGCCTCCGTGGAGGCATGAGGAGCGCACGCGACGCCGAACTTCTGCTCGTACCAGAGGTGGACGCGAGCCTCGTTGCGGACCTCGACCTCCGCCGGAAGCCCTGTGAACGCTTCGCCGACGGCCTTGATCACCGCGTCCTCCGCCTCCCATGACAAGTCACGGTCGTCAAAGTAGAAGACGTCGTAGTCCTTGATCCCACTGGTGGGATGCCTGTCCGTGACCACGTTCCAGACGGTCTGGAACAGACAACCCGCCGTCACGTACCAGTTGGGCAGTCCCAGTCCTGCCGTGCGGTTCAGCACCTCCATCAGTACCTCGTTACGGGCCAGCGCAGACTTCAGGGCGGCAAGCTGCTCGTCGAGCGGGAGGCGACCAATCATTGCCCATGCCTACCACGTGACGGGCCTAAAACCCCCGCAGATCCTGATTCTGAAACGATCAGTAAGTGGGCGTCGTCCGCATCAACGAAGGCCTGCCGCTGCGGCCCAAAGCCTGTACACATCCGCCGACCAGAGAACCCGCTCACCCCGGAGAGGAGATTGACCTCCGCGCCTGTCAGCTGCAGGGCCCCGTCCCCAGCGGCTGGCGCCCCGCCGAGAGGGAGGTCGCCGACGCGGGGACCGGCGGAGCTCGTCCAGCGCGGCCCGCTCCGCGGCCCTCTACCGAGGGCCCGTTGGCGACTTCTGATCGCGGCAGTCGGCAGTGCGGCACGGGAACAGAGGGGACCGTGCGCAGCTCCTCAAGGGCTTCATCGCGGGTGGCGGGCCGGGGGAGGGGGTTCTGTGGGTAGGGGCAGAGGTAGTCATGTGACGGGGGTGCCGCAGGGGCGGTGCCGTGCGTGGGAGGGTTTGTGTCTGAGCTGGTGAGTGCGGATGAGTTTGATGTGGTGGTCGACCACCGGTTGTTCGGTCTGGTAGATGCGGAAGGGCAGGCGGGGGAGCGGCCGGCCACGCCGGGTGCGCGGGGGCTGGTCGCGGCGAATGCGACGATGCTCTACCTGCAGACGCCCGAGGATGTGCTGGATACGCGGTTGCGGCTGGAGTTGTGGGACGGGCCGGCTGTCTTCGAGGCTGGGGTGTGGTCGGTTCAGGAGGAGGTGGTGATGGATCTGCCGTCGGGCCGGTTTGTGGTCGATGAGATTGCCGCCGGGGGCCGGGCGGTGGGGTTTGCGCTGCCCAAATCTGACGCTGCGAGCCCCTCAACAGGTTTCAAGCTCACGGTGGTCCCCCACACCACAAAAAAACATAACAACCTGCTCGGCGACGGGCGAGC
>NZ_JARAYQ010000020.1:0-61311 GCF_033794505.1 Streptomyces sp. MB09-01
CCCCTGCACGCCTGCGCCCCGGGCCCGCCCGTCCCGTGCCCGGGGCCCCGCGCGGCCCGCCGTGCCGCCTTCGCCGGACCTCCCCCCGAACGTCCGATTTTCCCCGTATAGCAGGAAATCCAGGTAGAGTTCCGGACCCGTTCCCATTCCGTTCAGGTCCGCGACCCCGCCCTCGTGTCACACGTTCGGGGGCGCGCCCTCGATCGGGCGTCCCTGCACCCCGGGGCGCCGCTGCCACGGCAGGGGCCCGCCCGGTGGCCGGTAACCGACCCCGAGCGCGTCCAGCCGCGCGTAGTGCGCCGAGTCCATCCGGCCCTCGAACCAGGCGAAGTCGCGCTCCTCCGGGGCGGGCTGCCACGACCACACCACCTCCGCGAAGGCCGCCAGGCGCGGGAACACCTGGTAGTCGACCCGGTCCTGGTTCTCCATCACCTCGGTCCACACGTTGGCCTGCGCACCCAGCACGTGGGCCGCCGCCTCCGGCGACAGCTTCGGCGGCACCGGTTCGAAGCGGTAGACGTCCTCCAGCGTGCGCACGTACCCGATGGGCATCGGCTCGTCCCCGCCGCCCGCCTGGCGGTGGTCCAGGTACACCTGCTGCTCGGGACACATGACCACGTCGTGCCCCGCCTCGGCGGCGGCGACGCCGCCCGCGTAGCCGCGCCAGGAGGACACGGCCGCTCCCGGCGCGAGCCCGCCCTCCAGGATCTCGTCCCAGCCGATCAGCCGCCGCCCGCGCTGCGCGAGCCAGCCGTCGAAGTGCCCTATGAACCACGCCTGCAGGCCGTCCTCCCCGTCCACCCCCAGCTCGCGGATCCGCGCCTGCGCGGCGGCGGACGCCTTCCACTGCGCCTTCGGGCACTCGTCGCCGCCCACGTGCACGAAGGGCGAGACCTCCGCGGGGAACAGCTCCAGCAGTTCCTCGAAGACCCCCTCGTAGAACCGCAGCACGGCCTCGGTCGGCGCGAGGACGTTCTCGGTGATCCCCCAGTCGTCCCACACGCCCAGGGCCGCGGTGTCGACCACGTCGGTGTTGCCCAGCTCCGGGTACGCGGCGATCGCGGCCTGCGAATGCCCCGGTACGTCGATCTCCGGGACCACCCGGACGTGCCGCTCGGCGGCGTACGCGACGATCTCGCGGATGTCGTCCTGCGTGTAGAAGCCGCCGTGCGGGGTCTCGTTCCACAGCGGCGAGGCCCGGTGCCCCCACCGGCTGCGCGCCCGCCACCCGCCGACCTCGGCGAGGCGCGGGTACCGCTTGATCTCGACCCGCCAGCCCTGGTCGTCCGTCAGGTGCAGGTGCAGCACGTTGAGCTTGTGGGCGGCGAGCAGGTCGATGTACCGCAGCACCCCGTCCTTGGGCAGGAAGTGCCGGGCCACGTCGAGCATCATCCCGCGCCACCCGAACCGCGGGCCGTCCACGACGAGCCCGTACGGCAGGCTCCACACCCGAGGACGTCCCGCCCGGCCCGGCAGCGGCGCGCGCCGGTGGGCGTCGGGCCCGAGCAGCTGACGCAGCGTCTGGGCGGCCCAGAACAGCCCGGCGGACGTCGCGCCCGTCAGCTCGGCGCCGTCCGGTCCGATCTCGATGCGGTACGCCTCCGGCCCGAGGTCCCCCACGCCGTCGGGGTCGAGGCGCAGGCGCAGCTCCGCGCCCGGGCCGGCCGCGGCGGGCAGGTCCCAGCCGGTGGCGGCCCCGAGGTCCCGCCGCAGCCAGCGGGCGACCGTCCCGGTCCCCGGCCCGGCGTCGAGGCGCGGCTCGGGCCCGAAGGCGAAGCGGCTCCCGTCCTCGTGGAAGGCGGCGACCCGGGGTACGGGGATCAGATCCATGCGGGTCAGGTCCATGCATCGGCCCTTCGCAGCAGCGTGTTGCGCCCTGCGCAACGACCGTTCCGCAGAGTGCTCGTGGCGCCGACCCTAACGCGCCCCGCGGACACGGCAAAGGCCCCCGAGCGCGCTGTGGCGCACCGGAGGCCTCGGTCCCGCGAAAGAGGGAGGAAGAGGGGTCGGACTACTTGTCCTTGCCGCCCTTGTCCTTGTCCCCGCCGGGGCCCATGGACTCGTAGATCTCCTTGCACATGGGGCAGACCGGGTACTTCTTCGGGTCCCGGCCCGGTACCCAGACCTTGCCGCAGAGCGCGACGACGGGGGTGCCGTCGAGCGCGCTCGCCATGATCTTGTCCTTCTGGACGTAGTGGGCGAAGCGCTCGTGGTCGCCGTCACCGTGCGACACCTGCGGCGTCGGCTCTACGAGGGTCCCCGTGCCAGTCCCGCGCTCGGGCTCAAGAGTGCTCATGGACCCAGGGTACTTAACCCCGCGCCCGTCAGTTGAGCGACGGGTCGTCCGGATAGGTGGCGACCATCGCGAGATCGCTGCGCTGGCGGCGCAGCACGGCCCGCCACAGCTGTTCGGGGTCGGGGTAGGACACGTCGCCGGGCTCCGAGTCCACGACGTACCAGGCGCCGTCGCCCAGCTCCTCCTCCAGCTGGCCGGGGCCCCAGCCGGAGTAGCCGGCGAAGATCCGCAGGCCGCCGAGGGCCGCGGCCAGCAGCTCCGGCGGCGCCTCCAGGTCGACGAGCCCGATGGCCCCGTGCACCCGGCGCCAGCCGAGCGGCCCCTCCTCGCCCGGGATGACCGCCAGCCCGAGGGCCGAGTCCAGCGCCACGGGCCCACCCTGGAAGACCACACCGGGGGTGCCGGCCAGGGGCGCCCAGGCGAGCAGGACGTCGCCGACGCCGATGGGCGTGGGCCGGTTGAGGACCACGCCGAGGGAGCCCTGCTCGTCGTGGTCGAGCAGCAGCACCACCGCGCGGTCGAAATTCGGGTCCGCGAGGGCGGGGGTGGCCACGAGCAGCCGCCCTGTGAGGGAGGACACCTCGGTCATGCCGCCATGATCCCGCACATTCGCGCTTTGCGGGGCCCCGGCCGAGAGATCGGATCGTACCCAGCTCAGGGCGCACGGCAGCAGCGAGCGGCGCGCGCGGACGGAGCAGCCGGAACGCAACGCTCCGCCATGTGGTGGATACGCAGGGTGTTGTACCGAATTCATGACAGTCCTACGGCCACGTCGGCCTTACGAACAAGGGGGTGGTGGCCCTTACCCTTTTCCCTGGCCCCCCTGCCCACCCCTCTTCGGAACGCGAGATTCATGACCGTCACCGACGATGTCCTGCTTGTCCACGGCGGCACCCCGCTTGAGGGCGAGATCCGTGTCCGCGGCGCGAAGAACCTCGTGCCCAAGGCCATGGTTGCCGCTCTGCTCGGCAGCGAACCCAGCCGACTGCGCAACGTTCCCGACATCCGTGACGTGCGTGTCGTACGCGGGCTGCTCCAGCTGCACGGGGTGACGGTCCGCCCCGGCGAGGAGCCGGGCGAGCTGGTGCTCGACCCCACCCACGTCGAGAGCGCCAACGTCGCCGACATCGACGCCCACGCGGGTTCGTCGCGCATCCCGATCCTGTTCTGCGGCCCCCTGCTGCACCGTCTCGGCCACGCCTTCATCCCGGGCCTCGGCGGCTGCGACATCGGCGGCCGGCCGATCGACTTCCACTTCGACGTGCTCCGCCAGTTCGGCGCGACCATCGAGAAGCGCGAAGGCGGCCAGTACCTGGAAGCCCCGCAGCGCCTGCGCGGCTGCAAGATCCGCCTGCCCTACCCGTCCGTCGGCTCGACCGAGCAGGTGCTCCTGACGGCCGTCCTGGCCGAGGGCGTCACCGAGCTCAGCAACGCCGCGGTCGAGCCGGAGATCGAGGACCTCATCTGCGTCCTGCAGAAGATGGGCGCGATCATCTCCCTCGACACCGACCGGACCATCCGGATCACGGGTGTCGACCGCCTCGGCGGCTACAACCACAAGGCCCTCCCGGACCGTCTGGAGGCCGCGTCCTGGGCTTCCGCGGCCCTGGCCACCGGCGGCAACATCTACGTGCGCGGCGCCCAGCAGCGCTCGATGATGACCTTCCTGAACACCTTCCGCCGGGTCGGCGGGGCGTTCGAGATCGACGACGACGGCATCCGCTTCTGGCACCCGGGCGGCCCGCTCAACGCCATCGCGCTGGAGACGGACGTCCACCCCGGCTTCCAGACCGACTGGCAGCAGCCGCTCGTCGTGGCCCTCACCCAGGCCTCCGGCCTGTCGATCGTCCACGAGACGGTCTACGAGTCCCGGCTCGGCTTCACCTCGGCGCTCAACCAGATGGGTGCTCACATCCAGCTGTACCGCGAGTGCCTGGGCGGCTCGGCCTGCCGCTTCGGCCAGCGCAACTTCCTGCACTCGGCGGTCGTCTCCGGCCCCACCAAGCTGCAGGGCGCCGACCTGGTCATCCCCGACCTGCGCGGCGGGTTCTCGTACCTCATCGCGGCGCTGGCCGCCGAGGGCACCTCGCGCGTGCACGGCATCGACCTGATCAACCGCGGCTACGAGAACTTCATGGAGAAGCTCGTGGAGCTCGGCGCGAAGGTCGAACTGCCCGGCGGCGACCTCGTCTGAGTTGTACCCGCGTACGCGGAAGCCCCCCGGCCCCTCGAGGGCCGGGGGGCTTTCCCGTGCGCCGGACCTGACACGCACTCACGTGCCCGCCTGCGCCCGCGCACGCCCCGACGGGACGCGAGGGACCGGGCGGGGCCCCACGGGGCTCTGACGGGCCCTCACGGGGCCTGGGGCGCCCGCCGCGGACCTCCGCCCGCCCCGGGCCACCGCGGGCCTCCGCACGCCCCGGGCCGCCGCGCACCAGCGCCGCACGGCCCGGACAGGCCGAAGGGCGGCCACCCCGCCCGGGGGTGGCCGCCCTTCGCCGTTCTACGTATTACTGCGCACTACTGGCGTTCCAAGGCCTGCGTCGGCCTTCGGCGCCGGGGCAGGACTACTTGCCCTTGGCGGCTTCCTTGAGCTTGGAGCCCGCGGAGACCTTCACGCTGTAGCCGGCCGGGATCTGGATGGGGTCGCCGGTCTGCGGGTTGCGCGCGGTGCGAGCGGCACGGTGGGTGCGCTCGAAGGTCAGGAAGCCGGGGATGGTGACCTTCTCGTCGCCCTTGGCGACAATCTCGCCGACGGTCTCGGCGAGCGCGGCCAGAACGGCGTCGGCGTCCTTGCGGGTCACCTCGGCGCGCTCGGACAGAGCGGCCACCAGCTCACTGCGGTTCATGTTGTACTCCCGTGTTCAACTTGCCTTAGAGGCGTGAGATCGAAGCCGATGCTGCCAGGGCCCTAGGACAGTCCCCGGACCCGGGTCTGAACGTCAGACCCTCTCGCCCGGTTACGCATCCTGCCCCCACCAGCGGCGGGAAAGCCAATCCGGCACCCGCCGGGGTCACACGAAAAGCGCCACAGTCACGCCGCGGTGACGCTCCGTCCATGCCTTCGCTCGCACGCCGCTGCGGACCGCGGACCCCGCGGGCATCCCCGCAACCCTAGAGGCGCCCCGCCGGGCCCGCATCTCGCGACGCGCCGGGAGCGGTGGGCCGTGAGGGCTCTCACAGGGGGCGTCAGGAGCCCGACGCCGCCTTGCGGACGGCGCCCGCGACCGCGCCCGCGACCTTGTCGTTGAAGACCGACGGGATGATGTAGTTCGCGTTCAGCTCGTCCTCGCCGACGACGTCCGCCAGCGCGCTCGCGGCGGCCAGCATCATCTCCGTGTTCACCGTGCGGGACTGGGCGTCCAGCAGACCGCGGAAGACACCCGGGAAGACCAGCACGTTGTTGATCTGGTTCGGGAAGTCGGAGCGGCCGGTGGCGACGACGGCGGCGGTCTGGCGGGCGACGGCCGGGTCCACCTCGGGGTCCGGGTTCGCGAGCGCGAACACGATCGCGCCTTCCGCCATGGCGGCAACGTCCTCGCCGGACAGCACGTTCGGGGCCGAGACGCCGATGAAGACATCGGCGCCGACCACGGCCTCCTTCAGAGTGCCCGTGTAGCCCTCGGGGTTGGTGTTGTCGGCGATCCAGCGCAGCGGGGAGTCGGGGGCCGCGTCGACGAGGTCGGGGCGGTCCGCGTGCACGACACCGTGGATGTCGGCGCTGACGGCGTTCTTGACGCCCGCCGCGAGGAGCAGCTTGAGGATGGCGGTACCGGCCGCTCCGGCGCCCGACATGACGACCTTGACGTCGCCAACTGCCTTGCCCACGACGCGCAGTGCGTTGGTGAGCGCGGCGAGCACGACGATGGCGGTGCCGTGCTGGTCGTCGTGGAAGACGGGGATGTCGAGGGCTTCGCGCAGCCGGGCCTCGATCTCGAAGCAGCGCGGCGCGGAGATGTCCTCCAGGTTGATGCCGGCGAAGCCGGGGGCGATGGCCTTGACGATCGCCACGATCTCGTCGGAGTCCTGGGTGTCGAGGCAGATCGGCCACGCGTCGATGCCGGCGAAGCGCTTGAAGAGGGCCGCCTTGCCCTCCATGACGGGCAGTGCGGCCATCGGGCCGATGTTGCCCAGGCCCAGCACGGCGGAGCCGTCCGTCACGACTGCGACGGAGTTGCGCTTGATGGTGAGGCGGCGCGCGTCCTCGGGGTTCTCGGCGATCGCCATGCAGACGCGGGCCACGCCCGGGGTGTAGATCATGGAGAGGTCGTCACGGTTGCGGATGGGGTGCTTGGACGCCATCTCGATCTTGCCGCCGAGGTGCATGAGGAAGGTCCGGTCGGAGACCTTGCCGAGGCTGACGCCCTCGATCCCGCGCAGCTTCTCGACGATCTCGTCCGCGTGCGCGGTGGAGGTCGCGGCGATGGTGACGTCGATCCGGAGCTTCTCGTGGCCGGAGGCGGTCACGTCGAGGCCGGTGACCGAACCGCCGGAGGACTCCACGGCGGTGGTGAGCTGGGAGACCGCGGTTCCGCTCGCGGGCACTTCCAGGCGGACCGTCATCGAATACGAGACGCTGGGCGCCGTTGCCATGGCCGTGTTTCCTCTTCTGTCCCTGGTTCGCTTGACACAGGGCCCCGCTACACGGCAGGTGCGGCAGGGGACCTGTTGTCCGATCGTCCCACCTACCAGCCGGTACAAGGTAACCAGCTACAAATTTCGGAAAGACTCTTCCACCATACGAGATAGCAGGGGTGTTCGGAATGGGGGGTCCATACAAAACAGGTCCGCGCCCTCCACTGATGGAGGGCGCGGACCTGGTGATTCGTACGTCTATGACACCGACCCGCCATGCTCGCCTCGCGGCAAGTGGTCGCTCTAAGCGACGAAGGTTGGGCCCGGGGGCTTGGATCGAGTCGGTGCCGTACCCAGGCTAACAAAGGATCGCCGAATGTGATCCCCCTGCTCGCGGTCGGTTCGCGCCACCACGCTCCTGGCCGCGGACCATACGGATGGACGGGGCCTTGAGCAGGGCCGGAGCCGCGCTGTGAACCGCCCCCTGAGGGGCGGCCCCCTACGGCAGCAGCAGCTCCGGCACCCCGTCGGCGTCCGGCTTGTCCCGGTCGGCCGACACCACCGTCAACTGCTGCGTCGCACGCGTCAGCGCCACGTACAGCACCCGCAGGCCCGCCGGGGACTCGTCCGCGATCTCCGCCGGGGAGACGACCACCGTGGCGTCGTACTCCAGGCCCTTGGCCTCCAGGCTGCCCAGCGCCACCGCCCGCGCGCCCAGGTCGGCGAGCCAGCCCGCGGCCTCGGCGCGCCGGTCCATGGCCACGACCACGCCGACGGTGCCGTCCACCTGTTCCAGCAGCCGCCGGGTCTCCTCGCGGACCGCCGTGCCCAGGTCGCCCTCCGCGGCCGTGAACCGGGGCTCGAGGCCCGTGGAGCGCACCGCGGACGGCGGCTCCATGCCGGGCATCGCCAGCCGCAGCACGCGGGAGGCGACCTCGGCGACCTCCGCCGGGTTGCGGTAGTTGACCGTCAGCGTGAACCGCCGGCGTGGCCGGCTGCCCAGCGCCTCGTCGCGGGCCGCGGCCGCCTCCTCCGGGTCGGTCCAGGAGGACTGCGCCGGGTCGCCGACGACCGTCCAGGTGCCGTGCCGGCCCCGGCGGCCCACCATCCGCCACTGCATCGGCGTCAGGTCCTGGGCCTCGTCCACGATGACGTGTGCGTACTCGGTGCGCTCCGCCGCGAGCCGCTCGGCCCGCTCCCACTGGGTCTCCTCGCGGGTCGGCATCAGCTCCTCCAGCCCGCTGAGCTGGTCGAGCGGGTCCATCTCCCGCCTCCGCTTGGGCCGCGCCGGGGCACCGAGCAGCTGCTGGAGCTCGTCGAGCAGCGCCACGTCGTGCACCGACAGGGGGCCCTTGCCGTCCGGACCCACCCGGCGCAGCGAACGCGCCAGCTGGCGGGACTCCCGCGGGTTCAGGTCCCGGCGCGACCAGCGGCCGAGGTGGCGCTCGTCGGCGAGCGCGGCGAGCACCGCGCGCGGGGTCAGCTCGGGCCACCAGGCGTTCAGGAAGCCGATGAAGGCGTCCTCGGTGGAGATGTCCTCGTCGAAGGCGGAGCGCAGTTCGGCGGCCAGCTCCGGGTCACTGTGCCGGCCCACGCCGCCGGACTTCGCGTACAGGGCGTCGAGCAGCAGCTTGCGGGCGCGCGGGCGCAGCAGGTTGACGGGGGCGGTGCCGCTGAGCACGTTCTGCCGGATCCGGTTGAGCTCGTCGGCCTCCAGCTCCTGGCGGCGGCCGAAGGCCACCACGCGCAGCCGGTCGGGGGCGCCGCCGAGTTCGAGCGCGCCCCGTACGGCCTTGCGGAGCACCTTGAGCATCCGGGAGGAGCCCTTGATGCGGGCCACGGCCGGGGTGTCGTAGGTGGTGGCCTCCGCGCCGTCGACCAGCGAGCCGAGGGCGCGGATGGCGACCTGGCCCTCCTCGCCGAGGGAGGGCAGCACGCCCTCGGTGTACGCGACGAGCAGTGGGGTCGGGGAGACGATCAGGATGCCGCCGGAGTAGCGGCGCCGGTCCTGGTAGAGCAGGTACGCGGCGCGGTGCAGGGCCACGGCGGTCTTGCCGGTGCCGGGTCCGCCGGCGACCTCGGCGACGGAGGCGGCGGGGGCCCGGATGACCAGGTCCTGCTCGGCCTGGATGGAGGAGACGATGTCGCGCATCGAGTGCGTACGGGCCCGCCCGAGGGCGGCCATGAGCGCGCCGTCGCCGATGGCGGGGAGCTCCCGGCCGTCGAGGAAGGCGGTGACCTCGGGGCGCATCAGGTCGTCCTCGACGCCCAGCACCTTGCGGCCCTTGGAGCGGATGACGCGTCGGCGCACGACGCGGCCGGGCTCCTTGGGCGTGGAGCGGTAGAACGGCGCGGCGGCCGGTGCGCGCCAGTCGATGACCAGCGGCGCGTAGTCGGAGTCCAGGACTCCGATGCGGCCGATGTGCAGCGTCTCGGCGACGTCGGCCGTGAGGTCCTCGCGGATCGCGTCGTCGGCGGGCTCGACGGAGGTGTACGCGCCGTCCGGGCCGCGCTCCCCGTCCTTGCCGAGCACCAGGTCGATGCGGCCGAAGAGGAAGTCCTCGAACTCGTTGTTGAGCCGGTTCAGGTGGATGCCCGCCCGGAAGACCTGCGCGTCGCGCTCGGCGAGTGCGCCGGGCGTCCCCACTTGGCCGCGCTTGGCGGCGTCGTTCATGAGGAACTCCGCCTCGTGGATCTTCTCCTCGAGGCGTCGGTACACGTGGTCGAGATGCGTCTGCTCGACCGCGATCTCCCGATCGCGGACGGAATCCGCCGTGCTGTCGACAGCGGCATTCTGCGCGGCCACCAAGGCCCCCTTCTGACGTGCATGGGCGACCGTCAACCGTACGCGAACCGGCCCCCTGTCCGCACGCCCGTTCCGGAACCGGTCTCGCTGAGTGAACTCCCGCTACCGGGATCCGGACGCCAGGGCCCGGCGGCGGTGCCGGGCGACGCGCTCGCGGTTGCCGCACAGCTCGCTGGAGCACCAGCGGCGCCGATGGCCGCGGGAGGTGTCCAGGTAGACGCGGGTGCAGCCGTCGCCCTCGCAGGCCCGCAGCAGCGCCAGGTCGCCGGGATCGGTGAGCAGCTCGACGGCGTCCCGGGCGACGGCGGCGAGCAGCGCGCCGCATTCCACACCCCCGCACAACTCCCGGACGAGGTGCCCCTCTTGGTCCCGTACGGCGCACAGTCCGGGGGGTGGTCCGGCGGCCAGCGCGTTGACCCGGGCGAGGGCGTTCGCCGTGCTCGCGGACGGGGCCGCGCCGCCGGCGAGCTCCGCCCGTACGAGGGTTTCCACGTCGCCGCGCAGGGCCCGGAAGGCGGCCGCCCAGTCGGGACCCACCCGCGCCAGCGGCGTCCGGTCGGGCACCAGCCCGGCCCCGGCGAGCCACACCCGCAGCTCGTCGCCGTCCGGGATCCCCTCGCGGGGGGTGAAGGTGGCCACCAGGTCCAGACAGACGCGCCCGGAATCGAACCGCATGCCGTGAGCCTCCCGTCGTGGGGTGCCGTACCAGATTGCCCGTCCCCAGCCTGCGGGGGAACCCCCCGAACCGGTACCTCCGGTGCGCAGGGCCGCCGCTGCGCCGCTCGCCCGCGCTGCGCGCCCCCGCCGGCCAGATCCAGCCGCACCATCCAGCCCCGCCGGCGTTTGAGGCGCGGGGTCTGGGGCGGAGCCCCAGCGGCGCGGGCGCCGAACCGCTTCGTTCCGCGTGCGGCGCCGTTGCCCCCGAACCCCCGCTCCCCAAACGCCGGAGGGGCTGAAATGGCCAGGGCGCAGGGCTGAAATGCCCGGGCCGCGGAGGGGCTGAAATGCCCCGGGGCGCTGAAAGGGCGCGCCTCACAGCGCAGGGGCAGACGGCAGCGCACCCCGCCTAAGGGGCCGGCGGGTCGTCGTGCAGGAGGCGCTGGAAGAGGCGGTGGTCGCGCCAGGCGCCGTTGATGTGGAGGTAGCGCGGCGCGAGTCCGTACGGCTCGAAGCCCGCCTTCGCCAGCACGCGCTGCGAGGCGAGGTTGTCGACCAGGGTCCCGGCCTCCACCCGGTGCAGGCCGATCTCGTCGCGGGCGACCCGGCAGACCTCCTCCACGGCCGCGGTGGCCAGTCCCCTGCCGTGCCAGGCGGGGTCGACCCAGTAGCCCACGCCGCCGCTGCACAGTGGCCCGTGGGCGATGGAGCCCAGGTTGATCGCACCGACGGGAGCACCCGTGGCCGTCTCCACGAACACGTACGGGACGATCCGCCCCGCGTCCCGCTCGGCGAGGACCCCCTCGATGCGTTCCCGCTGCCCCTGCTCCGTGTAGTACGCGTCCGACCGGATCGGCTCCACGTGCGCCATGAACGCCCGGTTCCGCGCGAACGCCTCCGCCAGCCCGGCGGCGTCGCCGAGCTCGACGCCCCTCATCTCCACGCCGTCAATGATCATTCGGGCACGCTAGCCGAGGACCCCCCTGGCCGTCACCGCGTCCAGCGGGAGCTCCCCGTACTTGGCCTCGCCGCCCGCGTCCAGCGACAGCCGGTACCCCCGCTTGACCACGGTCTGGATCAGGTTCGGCGCCCCGAGCGCCGCCCGCAGCCGGGCCATCGCCGTCTCCACGGCGTGCTCGTCGCGGCCCGCGCCCGGCAGCACCCGCAGCAGTTCCGCGCGGGCCACCACCCAGCCGGGCCGCCGGGCCAGGGCCCGCAGCAGGGCCATCCCGGCGGGCGGCACGGGCCGCAGCTGCGCGTCCACCAGGACGGCGTGCCCGCGGATCTCCACCCGGTGCCCGGCCACCGGCAGCACCCGTGCACGGCCCGGCAGTTCCTGGCAGAGCAGTTGCACCAGCGGGCCCAGCCGGAAGCGTTCCGGCTGCACCGTGGCCACCCCGTGCGCCTGCAGCGGCAGCGCGGTCACCGGCCCGACGCACGCGGACACCAGCGGGCCGCGCAGTGCGTCGAGCACGGCCTCCCGTACGCCCCGCTCCTCGGCCCGGGACAGCAGGGAGGCGGCCGCCGGCGCCGAGGTGAAGCTGACGGCGTCCACCCCGCCGCCGACGATCGCGTCGAGCAGCCGGTCGAGCGGCCCGAGGTCCTCCGGCGCCATCCACCGGTACACCGGCACGACGACGACGTCGGCTCCGCCGGCCCGCAGCGCCTCGACGAAGCCGGGCAGCGGCTCCCCGTGCAGCTGGAGTGCGATCCGCCGGCCCGCCACCCCGGCCGTCAGCAGGCGTTCCAGCACCTCGGCGAGGGATTCGGACTGCGGGGACCAGGTCTCCACGAGCCCGGCGGCCCGGATGGCTCCCTTGACCTTCGGCCCGCGCGCGAGGAGTTCGGTGGCCCGCAGCCGCTCCAGCAGTTCTTCGCCGATGCCCCACCCGTCGGCCGCCTCGATCCATCCCCGGAAGCCGATGGCGGTGGTGGCCACGACGACGTCCGGTGCGCAGGCGGTGAGTTCCTTGGTGGCGGCGAGCAGTTCGCTGTCGTCGGCGAGGGGCACGATCCGCAGCGCGGGCGCGTGCAGCACCGCCGCTCCGCGCCGCCGCAGCAGCGCGATGAGTTCGTCCGCCCGCCGGGCAGCGGTGACGCCGACGGTGAAGCCCGCGAGCGGGCCGGTGTTCGTGTCGGTGTTCGTGTGGTCCATCGTGACCTGCCTAGCGACGCGTGGGGGCGGGGCGGAACGGGTGGACCGAGCCTGCCAACCCGGCATGTCGGACTCGGTTCACCCGTATTTCGCCCCGGTTACACCGACGTGAGCTGGGGTTTCGCTTCGACTCCGACGGCCGGGACCGCCGCGGCCGCCGGCCGGCGAAGGTATACCGCCCAGGTCACCGCGCAGCACAGGGCGTAGAAGCCGAGGAAGGTGACGAAGGCCGCCGTGCCGGAGCCGGAGCTGAGGAAGGCCTCGCGGAAGACGAGGTTGATGCCCAGTCCGCCGAGCGCGCCGACCGCTCCGATGAGTCCCATGGCGGCCCCGGAGAGCCGCCGCCCGTAGGCCGCGGCCTCCTCGCCGCCCATTCCGCGGGCGAGTGCCTTCGCCTGGAAGATGCCCGGGATCATCTTGTACGTCGACCCGTTGCCGAGCCCGCTCAGGACGAACAGCGCCACGAAGCCGACGAGGAAGACGGGCAGCGAGGACCGGCCCGAGGCGAACACGACGACCCCGGTGGCCGCCGCCATCGCCACGAACGTCCCCAGGGTGATCCGCGCCCCGCCGAACCGGTCCGCCAGCGCACCGCCCACCGGCCGGATCAGCGATCCGAGCAGGGGTCCGATGAAGGTCAGCGAGGCGGCCTGCAGCGGCGTGCGGCCGAACTGGGTCTGGAGCACGAGGCCGAAGGCGAAGCTGTACCCGATGAAGGACCCGAACGTCCCGATGTAGAGGAAGGACATGATCCAGGTGTGTGCGTCCTTGAGGGCTTCGCGGACGGCGCCGGTGTCGTTGCGCACGGGCGCCAGGTTGTCCATCCGTACGGCCGCCAGGACCGCCGCGAGCACGATCAGCGGGATGTAGGCGCCGAGCAGCAGCCGCGGGTGCGTGGCCCCGGCGGTGGCGATGACCAGCAGTCCGGCCAGCTGGACCACGGGCACGCCGATGTTGCCGCCGCCGGCGTTCAGGCCGAGGGCCCAGCCCTTCTTGCGCAGCGGGAAGAAGGCGTTGATGTTGGTCATGGAGGAGGCGAAGTTGCCGCCGCCCACTCCGGTCAGGGCGGCGACGAGCAGGAAGGTCCCGTACGAGGTCCCGGGCTCCATCACCACCAGTGCGGCCACCGTCGGCGCGAGCAGCATCAGCGCGCTGAACACGGTCCAGTTCCGGCCGCCGAAGCGGGCGACGGCGAAGGTGTACGGCACCCGCACCAGGGCGCCCACGAGGGTCGCGGTCGCGATGAGGAAGAACTTGCCGGCCGGGTCGATCCCGTAGGCGGGGCCCATGAAGAGGACCATCACGGACCAGAGCGACCAGATGGAGAACCCGATGTGCTCGGAGAGCACGGAGTAGAGGAGGTTGCGGCGGGCGGTCCGCTCCCCCGTCTCCTTCCAGAAGGTCTCGTCCTCGGGATCCCACTGCTCGATCCAGCGGCCTCCCCTGCGCGGTGCGGTCGTACCGGTCATCACACGCCTCCACAGCTGTCGCGTCCGTCGTGACGACCGTAGGAAGGGCGCGTTTCGGCCCCGGTCCCCGGCGGATGACCGCCGGGAAACCTTGCTCTCACCCAGCGCCTGGGTGGTGTGTGAGCCGTGCCGGGAGGCGGCTCCCGGCGGGCGCTTCCAGCCACCCCCGCTCGGCCGCCAGCCCGGCGGCCGCGGCGCGCAGGGCGTCCAGGCCGGGGTGTGCGAAGCCCTTGCGCCACACCATGGACAGCGGGGACAGCGGCACCGGGTCGGTCAGCCGCCGTTTCACGCAGCCGGGCATGTCGAGGAAGTCCACGGTGGCCAGGACCGGGTTGCCGGTCTTGACCATCACCCGGCGGAACTCCTCCTTGCCCATCGCCACCGGCGCGGGCGGCGCCATCAGGATCCCCCGCCCGGCGAACAGCTCGCGCGCCAGCCCGGTCCACTCCAGCGTCCGCGGGTTCCCGGCGCCCGCGTACACGGTCTCCCCGGCGAGCGCGTCCAGCGGTACGGTCTCCCGCCCGGCCAGTGCGTGCCCCTCCGGCAGCAGCACGGCGAGCGGCTCGTACCGTACGGGCGTCTGCGCGAGCGGCGCGCGCAGCGCCGGGTCCAGCCCGTCGGCGTACCCGAAGGAGACGTCGAGCCGGCCGGCGGCGATCTCGGCTGCGGAGTGGGTGAGGCCGCTCTCGAAGCGGGCCATCAGCTCGCAGTCGGGGGCGAGTTCGCGGGCCCGTTCCAGCACGGTCCGCGGGGTGCTGGGCCCGTCGGTGTTCAAGTCGACGAGGAGCGGGCGGGGAGCGGTGAAGGCGGCGGCGAGCTCCTCGTGCGCGGCCAGCACGCGCCGGGCCAGCGGCAGCAGCCGCTGCCCGTCGGCGGTCAGCTCCACCTGCCGGGTGGTCCGCAGGAACAGCGCCGCGCCCAGGGCCTGTTCGAGCCGCCGGACGTCGCGGCTGAGTGCCTGCTGGGCCACGTAGAGGCGGGCGGCGGCGCGGGTGAAGTGCAGCTCCTCGGCGGCCGCGACGAACCCGCGCAGCAGCCGGGGGTCGACATCGCGGTGAATCACCCCCGGAGACTAACAACGGATGGCGGTGAATGCGCTCCGAACAGGTGTTGGACCGGGACGGGGGCTTGGCCCGAGGCTCTTCCCATGCCCGCCACCACCACGACCGCCGCCCGCACGGCCGCCTCCCGCACCGCCGGCACCCCGCGCATGACCGTCACCGGCAGCACCCTCGTCATCGCCGGGCCGCCCGCCGGTGCCTCCCGGCCGCCCCGCACGCCCCAGGGCCCCTACCGCCGCCTGTTCGCCCGGCCCGGCACCCGCGGATTCACCGCCGGGAACCTCCTCGCCCGGCTCCCCATGGGCATGTTCGGGGTCAGCGCGGTCATGATGATCGCCGGACAGCGCGGCTCGTACGCCCTCGCCGGCGCGGTCACGGCGACCGGCCTGGCCGCCACCGCGCTGGTCGCGCCCTGGACCGCCCGGCTGGTCGACCGCCACGGCCAGGCCCGGATCGCCGTACCGGCCACCCTGATCGCGGTCCTCGGCTCGCTCTCCCTGATCGCGTGCGTCCGTACCGGGGCCCCCGCCTGGACCCTCTTCGCCTCGTACGCCGCGACCGCCACCACCCCCAACATCGGCGGCATGTCCCGCGCCCGCTGGACGCACCTGCTGCGCGACTCCCCCGCCGCGCACCACACGGCGATGTCCTTCGAACAGGCCGCCGACGAGCTGTGCTTCATGCTCGGACCGGTCCTGGCGGCCTTTCTCTGCAGCGCCGTCTTCCCCGAGGCGGGCACCCTCACCGGCGCGGCCCTGCTGCTCACGGGCATGCTGGTCTTCACCTCCTGCCGCGCCACGCAGCCCCCGGTGGCCGCGGCGCCCCGGAAGGGCTCACCGCTGCGCGCCCTCGGCCCGCTGCTGCCCCTCTTCCTCGTCACCGGCGTGGTCTTCGGCTCGATGGAGATCACCTCGATCGCCCACCTCGACGCCCGGGGCCTCGGCGCCTCCTCCGGTCTGATCCTGGCCCTGCAGGCCGCGGGATCGTGCGCGGCGGGCCTGCTCTACGGCACCCTGCGCCCCCGCTCGCTGAAGGCCTGCGTGGGCGCCCTGGCCGTCCTCATGGCCCTCCCCTGGGCCGCCGCGGCCACCGGCTCCCTGCCCGCCCTCGGCTGCGCCCTCCTCCTGGCCGGCATGGCCACGGCCCCGACGATGGTCACGGCGATGTCCCAGGTCCACGCCCTCACCCCCGAGGGGCGCCTCAACGAGGGCATGACGCTCGCGGTCACCGCCATCTTCGCCGGCATCGCGGCCGGCTCGGCCGGCTCCGGCCTCGCGGTGGAGAGCGTGGGCCCGACCGCCGCCTACGCGGTACCGGCCGCGGCCGCGCTGCTCGCGCTGGCGACCACGGTGCCGGGACGATCCGCGCGGCGGGCGAGTGATCGTTCCCGCGTGGTGCGCACGGCCGCCGCTCGGGATCCGCGATGACTGGGGGCGCCTTCCCCAACGCCGTCCTGCTGACAGCAGCCCGCACGACATGACGAAGGCCCCGCAGCCGAGAGGCTGCGGGGCCTTTGCCCACATGGGATGAGTGGAGATGGCGGGAATCGAACCCGCGTCCAACGGTGCAGAAGCAGGGCTTCTCCGAGCGCAGTCCGCTGCGCTTTTCTCGGCCCCGGAGATCACACGGACAAGTCTCCGACGGGCTCAGTCACTGTTTGATTTCCCTCCAACCCCCGTGACCGGGGCTAGAGGTTTAGATCCCTAATTGACGCCAGGATCCGGACCGGGACCACTTCCGGGCTGACGCTCCTCACAGAGGCTTCAGCTCACTGTTATTAGGCAGCGAGGGTGAAGCGGGAGTTATCGCTCTTGGAGTTGGCGATTATTGTTTGCGACATGTGGTTAGCGAGATCATTGCCGCTTCCTCGGCTCGCTTCCCCTGCATCGACATCCGCTGTCGAAACCGATCATCCCCATGTTTTTTTAACAAGCTGCTCCCACCGCGAGCGGCGGGTGCTGACGCCATCGTACGCGAAGTGGACCACCGCGTGCCAGGAGGTTAAACCGTGCCCCGCTGCCTGCGGCGGATGGCCGAGATCGTCCGGTTCGTCTCACGGGTGTCCTGCTTCTCCCGCATGGTCTGACGCTTGTCGTACTCCTTCTTGCCCTTCGCCAGCGCGATCTCGACCTTGGCGCGGCCGTCCTTGAAGTACAGCGAGAGGGGCACGATCGTGTGACCCGTCTCCTCCGACTTGCGCTCCAGCTTGTCGATCTCCTCCCGGTGCATGAGGAGCTTCCGCTTGCGCCGGGCGCTGTGGTTGGTCCAGGTGCCCTGGCTGTACTCCGGCACGTGCACGTTGTAGAGCCACGCCTCGCGGCCCTCCACCGACACGAAGCCGTCCACCAGCGAGGCCCGGCCCTGGCGCATGGACTTGACCTCGGTCCCCGTGAGCACGAGTCCGCACTCGTAGGTGTCGAGGATCGTGTAGTCGTGCCGCGCCTTCTTGTTCTGGGCGATCAGCTTGCGCCCTTTTTCCTTAGCCATAGTGCGGTCATTTTCGCACTACGGACCCACCCCGAGGCCACCCAATACCGTGACGGCCCGTTCTTCGGCCCGCTCGCCCGCCGGCACGTCCGGGGTGATGCCGACACCGTCCAGGCTGCGGCCCGCCGGAGTGCGGTACGTGCCCACCGTCAGCTCGGCCACCGAACCGTCCGGGAGCTCGGTCGGCATCTGCACCGAGCCCTTGCCGAAGGTGCGGCTGCCCACCGCCACCGCCCGGCCCCGGTCCTGGAGGGCGCCCGTCACCAGCTCGGCCGCGCTCATCGTGCCGCCGTCGACGAGGGCCACCAGCGGCCGGGCGGTGTCCCCGCCCGGGGCCGCGTACAGGACCCGCTGGTCCCCCCGCACGTCGTACGTCGCGACGAGCCCGCCGTCCAGGAAGGCGGAGGCGGCGGTGACCGCCTCGGTGACCAGCCCGCCCGGATTGCCGCGCAGGTCGAGCATGACGCCGGCGCCGGCCGGGGCGGCGCGGACGGCGGCCTTGACCCGCTCGCCGGATCCGCGGGTGAAGGAGGTGACCTTGATGACGGTGACGCCGTCCGGGCGCTGCCGTACGGTCACGGGCTCGGTGCGCAGCTGCTCGCGGCGGACGGTCTCGGTGAGGTCGGCGCCGTCCCGGCTCAGGTTCAGCACGACGGGGGTGCCGGCCGTGCCGCGCAGCAGGGCGACCACGTCGGTGACGGCCAGGCCGGTCACGGCGTGCCCGTCGACGCTCAGCAGCCGGTCCCCGGCGCGCAGCCCGGCCCGGGCGGCGGGGCTGCCCGGCTGGACCTTGTCGACCTTGATCGCGCCGTCGTGGGCGCGTTCCGCCCAGACCCCGACGCCGGTCCAGTGGCCGTCGAGGCCCTCGGTGAAGGCGGCGTACTCGCCCTGGTCGTAGACGGTGCCCCAGCGGTCGCCGCTGCGGCTGACCACGTCCTGGGCGGCCTTCTTGCCGGACTTCCCCTCGGCGACGGCCTCGGCGGCGGCGCGGGCGACCGCGTCGCGGTCGGCGGTGCCGGCGGCCCGGGGGGCGCCGGACGCGGGGAGGTCCGTACGGATCTGGGCGGCCGCGGCGCCGTCCTCGCGGTCCCAGCATCCGGTTAAGGCGCCGGTGGCGACGGCGGCGAGGAAGGCCAACGTCAAAACGGCCCCGCGACGCAGGTCGCGGGGCCGGAGACAGAAGGCGGGCAGACCCGGCATGGCGCCGAGTCTAGGACAAGCCCCGCTCCGGTACGGATGGTTGGCCGGACCGCTCGCGGGGCGCTTGTCACACCTTCAGGTACTTGCGCAGGGCGATGAAGGCGGCCAAGGAGGGCATCAGGAGGCCGATGAAGAGCACGTACGGGAGCTTGGCCAGCACCGATCCCCAGCCCATGAAGTCGATCAGCTGGATCTTGTCGCGCAGCCCGACACCGTGGTCGATCACGAAGTACTGGCCGGAGACGAGCATGGCGCAGGCGAAGAGCGCGCCGATGAGCCCGGCGAAGGCGGCCTCCATGATGAAGGGCACCTGGATGTAGAAGCTGGAGGCGCCCACGAGCCGCATGATCCCCGTTTCCCGCCTGCGGCTGAACGCCGAGACGCGCACGGTGTTGACGATCAGCAGCAGCGCCACGATCAGCATGATCAACATGATGCCGAGGGCGGCGTAGTTGAGGTAGTTGAGGATCCGGAAGAGGTCGTCGATCGCCTGGCGCTGGTCGTCGACGGTGTGGATGCCGTCGCGGCCCGCGAAGGCGGAGGTGACCACCTTGTACTTCTCCGGGTTCTTGAGCTTGACCCGGAAGGACTCCTGCATCTGGTCGGGCGTGATGGAGGAGGCCAGCGCGGTGTGGCCGTACTGCTCCTGGTAGTGCTTGTACGCCTCGTCCGCGGACTCGTAGGCCACGGACTTGACCAGGGACATCTGCTTGAGCTCGGACTCGATCTGCTTCTTCTGCTCGTCGGTCACGGCGCCCTTGCGGCAGGTGGCGACGCCGCCGGCGCCGCCCCCCGAGCCGTCCGGCTTGGCGGCGGCCTCGCCGGCCTCCTGGGCGTCCTGCTTGTTGCAGAGGTAGATCGAGACGTTGGCCTTGTCGTACCAGAAGCCCTTCATCCTGCTGACCTGCTCGCTCATGAGCAGGGAGCCGCCGAACAGGGCCAGGGACAGGGCCACGGAGATGATGACCGCGAAGGTCATGGTGAGATTGCGGCGGAGACCGACGCCGATCTCCGACATGACGAACTGGGCGCGCATGACTCTCAAGGGCCTTTCAGTGCTGGTAGCCGTAGACGCCGCGCGACTGGTCGCGTACGAGTCGGCCCTGTTCGAGTTCGATGACGCGCTTGCGCATCTGGTCCACGATCTGCTGGTCGTGCGTGGCCATGATCACGGTGGTGCCGGTCCGGTTGATCCGGTCCAGCAGCTTCATGATCCCGACGGAGGTCTGCGGGTCGAGGTTGCCGGTGGGCTCGTCCGCGATCAGCAGGGCGGGGCGGTTGACGAAGGCGCGGGCGATGGCCACGCGCTGCTGCTCACCGCCGGAGAGTTCGCCGGGCATGCGCTCTTCCTTGCCGCCCAGGCCGACCAGTTCGAGGACCTGGGGGACGGCCTTGCGGATCTCGCCCCTCGGCTTGCCGATGACCTCTTGGGCGAAGGCCACGTTCTCGGCCACCGTCTTGTTGGGCAGCAGGCGGAAGTCCTGGAAGACGGTCCCCAACTGGCGCCGCATCTGCGGAACCTTCCAGTTGGAGAGCTTGGCGAGGTCCTTGCCCAGGACGTGCACCTGGCCGTGGCTCGCCCGCTCCTCGCGCAGGATGAGCCGCAGGAAGGTGGACTTGCCGGAGCCGGAGGAGCCGACGAGGAAGACGAACTCGCCCTTCGCGATGTCGAGGGAGACTTCTCTGAGTGCAGGACGGCTCTGCTTCGGGTAGGACTTGGAGACGCTGTCGAATCGGATCACGGGTGCACCACGGTCGCCGGGAGTAGGTGTGCGTGACCATACGCGAACGGGCGCGGGGTGTGGACCCGGCATCCGGACTTGCCCCTTTTATCCGGGGTGCGGACCGCCCCGGATCGTGATTGCCCGGACGGGCCGCGCCGAATGTCGGCGAAGCTGGCACAGTGGTAGGGGGAACGGACCGGTTCCCCACGCCGTTATAGGCAACAGACGACACCGAGGGGACGAGAGGAGGAGCGCATGACATATGACCGGCTCGTGTGCGCGAACTGCGCCGCACCCGTCAGCCAGGGCCGCTGCCCGGTGTGCCGGGCGAACCGGGAGCGCCTCCAGCAGGAGGGCCCCTTCTCCGGCCTGAACCCCGTGGCTCTCATCGTGCTCATGGTGGTCCTCGTGGCAGCTCTGGTGCTGGTGGCCCAGCAGACCGCCTAGCCGCGGTGCCCGCGGCCTCCGCGCCGCGTACCGATCGCCACACAGCACGAGGGCCCGGACATCGTCGATGTCCGGGCCCTCGTGCGCGTCCGTCGGGTCGCTCGCTACGCGGTCTGCTCCTGCTGCTTGCGCCAGCGGATCCCGGCCTCCAGGAAGCCGTCGATCTCGCCGTCGAGCACCGCCTGCGGGTTGCCGACCTCGAACTCCGTCCGCAGGTCCTTGACCATCTGGTACGGGTGCAGGACGTAGGAGCGCATCTGGTTGCCCCAGGAGCTGCCGCCGTCCTTGAGGGCGTCCATCTTGTCCTTCTCCTCCTGGCGGCGCCGCTCGAGCAGCTTGGCCTGGAGGACGTTCATGGCGCTGGCCTTGTTCTGGATCTGCGAGCGCTCGTTCTGGCAGGAGACCACGATGCCGGTCGGGATGTGCGTGATGCGCACCGCCGAGTCGGTGGTGTTGACGCCCTGGCCGCCGGGGCCGGAGGCGCGGTACACGTCGACGCGCAGCTCGGTCTCGTCGATCTCCACGTGGTCGCTGGTCTCGACGACCGGGAGCACCTCGACGCCCGCGAAGGAGGTCTGGCGGCGGCCCTGGTTGTCGAAGGGCGAGATCCGGACGAGGCGGTGGGTGCCCTGCTCGACGGAGAGGGTGCCGTAGGCGTACGGGGCCTTGACGACGAAGGTGGTCGACTTGATGCCGGCCTCTTCCGCGTACGAGGTCTCGTAGATCTCGGTGGAGTAGCCGTGCCGCTCGGCCCAGCGCAGGTACATGCGCTGGAGGCGCTCGGCGAAGTCGGAGGCGTCGACGCCGCCGGCCTCGGCACGGATGTTGACCAGGGCCTCGCGCTCGGCGTACTCGCCGGAGAGCAGGGTCCGGACCTCCATCTCGTCCAGCGCCTTACGCACGGAGACCAGCTCCGCCTCGGCCTCGGCCAGGGTTTCCGCGTCGTCCATCTCCTGGGCGAGGTCGAACAGCACCGCGAGGTCGTCGATGCGCCCGCGCAGGGCCTCGGTCTTGCGGACCTCGGCCTGGAGGTGCGAAAGCTTGCTCGTGATCTTCTGGGCGGCCTCCGGGTCGTCCCACAGGGACGGCGCAGCGGCCTGCTCCTCGAGCACGGCGATATCTGCCCTCAGCTTGTCGAGGTCCAGGACGGCCTCGATCGACCCCATGGTCGAGGAGAGGGACTTCAGCTCTTCGGAAACATCGACGACTGCCACGGGTCCAGCGTAGCCGGTCCCCGGACAGTGCCGTCCGGGCAGGCCGGATCGCCCGTACTGATGACGGCTCGTACGGGCGTACGCTCACGGTATGACCGTTCTCCTCGTCAAGCGCCGCCATGTCGACCACATGCGTGTCACGACGACGAGCTGTCTGCCGCCGGACCGTACCCAAGCCTGATCCACCCCGATCCGACTTGGTCCTGTACGCGGCTCACGCGGTCCCGGCACCACCTCTGTCGGCGACCCACCTCCACCCGCGGCCCCCGCCACCTCTGGGGAACAGGACCCCGTGACATCCCGAAACGGAGCCGTCATGCCGTCCGCGCACACTCTCCCCGTCCTGGACCTCTCCCAGGCCGACGACCCGGCCCAGCGGGCCGGCTTCCTGAAGCAGCTGCACGCAGCGGCCAGGGACACCGGTTTCCTGCACCTGACCGGGCACGGCGTCACCGACGCCGAGAGCGCCCGCATCCTCGAGTTGACCAGGGCTTTCTTCGCCCTGCCGGAGGCCGACCGGCTCGCCGTGAGCAATCTGAACTCCCCGCACTTCCGCGGCTACACCCGGATCGGCCACGAGCTGACCGGCGGGGCCTCCGACTGGCGGGACCAGCTGGACGTGGGCGCGGAGCGCCCGGCGCCGGAGGTGGGGCCGGACGACCCGGCGTACCTGTGGCTGGAGGGCCCGAACCAGTGGCCCGCCGCGCTCCCGGAGCTCCGTACGGTGGTCCTGGACTGGCAGTCCCGCCTCGCGGCGGTGGCCCACCGGCTGCTCCAGGAGCTCCTCACCTCGATCGGCGCCCCGGCGGACTTCTTCGACGAGGCCTTCGCGGACCGCCCGCACCTGCACACGAAGCTGATCCGCTACCCCGGATCCGCCCCGTCCGGCGCGGACCAGGGGGTCGGCGCGCACAAGGACTACGGCTTCCTGACCCTGCTCCTGCAGGACTCGGTGGGAGGCCTGCAGGTCGTGCGCGACGGCGGCTACCTCGACGTCCCGCCGCTGCCGGGGGCGTTCGTGGTCAATCTGGGCGAGCTGCTGGAGATCGCGACGGAGGGCTACCTGACGGCGACGGACCACCGGGTGGTGAGCCCGCCGGGGGCGGTGGAGCGGTATTCGGTGCCGTTCTTCTACAACCCGCGGCTGGACGCGGTCGTGGAGACCGTCCCGGGCGACTACCTGGCGTCGGCCCCCGGGGTCGCCCACGACGCGTCGAACCCGCTGCACGCCGAGTACGGGCGCAACGAGCTGAAGGGCTGGGTCCGCGCCCACCCGGCCGTGGCGCGGCGCTGGCACCCGGAACTGGTCGCTGCGTAGCCGGGGGCCGCCTCCCTGCGCCGCGGCGCAGGGAGCGCCTCTGCCAGGGCTCCTCAGACGCCGGAGGGGCTGAAACATCCAGCCTCGCCGGCGTTTTGAGGCGCGGGGTCCGGGGCGGAACCCGGGAGGCCGGGCTACGGCTTGCGGGGGACCGACTGCTTGCTGTCCTGGGGTGGGGGCTCGTCGCCGCCGGAGAAGGCCAGCCAGCCGCCCAAGGCGACGGCCGCGGCCAGCGCGACGGCCGACACGGACAGCACCAGCCGCCGCTTGCGGGCGGCCTCCGCCCGGTGCCGGGCGGAGCCCGGCCGGTGGCCGCCGGCCGGACGCGGGACCCGCGCCGTGCCCAGCGCCCCGCCCGCCAGCTCGTCCGGCCCCGGTACCCGCATCGAGGTGTGGGTGTCCCGGTTGGAGTCCGTCGCGGACCCGGGGACGAGCGGGACCACGCCCCGGCGGCGGACCGGATCCGCGGCCGGCTCGTCCGAGGGCTCGGGGTCCGGATCCGCGTCGTCCGGTTCGTCCACGTCCAGCGGCGGCATCCCGGCCAGCAGCGGCAGGAGGTCCCGCAGCCGCACCGAGAGCTCCGACGCCCGCAGCCGCGAGGCCGGGGCCTTCGCCAGGCACTGCACGATCAGCTGCCACAGCTCGTCGGGGATCCCCGGCAGGGGGACGACCGTCTCCGTCACGTGCCGGCGCAGCACCGCGCCCGGGTGGCCCCCGCCGAAGGGGGTGAAGCCGGCCAGGAGCTCGTACAGGACGGTGGCCAGGGCGTATATGTCCACGGCCGCCCGCGGGGGCAGGCCCTCGACGATCTCCGGCGCCAGGTAGTCCGGCGTGCCGATGATCCGGGTGGTGGGGGCCGAGGCCCGGCCAGCCGAGGCCCGCCGTGGGGTGTCGATCAGCTTGGCCACGCCGAAGTCGGTCAGCAGCGCCGGGTGCGAGCCGCCCGGGCCGAGCGGGCCCTGCATGTCCAGCAGCACGTTCTCGGGCTTGACGTCGCGGTGGACGACCCCCGCCGCGTGCGCGGCGGCCAGGGCGTCGGCGACGTCCGCGACGATCGCCACGGCCGCCTCGGGGGCGAGCCGCCGCTCCCGGTCGAGCCGCGTGCGCAGGTCCGTACCGCGGACGAGGTCCATGACGAGGGCGAGGTCGTTGCCGTCCACGACGAGGTCACGGACGGAGACCACGTGCGGATGGTCCAGGCCGAGCAGCGCGCTGCGCTCCTGGACGAAGCGTCCGACCAGTTCCTGGTCGGACGCGAGGTCCTCGCGCAGCAGTTTGACGGCGACGGGCCCGTCAGGCCCCTCGCCCAGCCACACCGTGCCCGCGCTGCCGCGCCCCAGGATCTGGTGCGCGGTGTACCGGCTGCCGATCTTCCGTGCCACGACTGCTCCCTCAGCGGCTGGCGTACGCACCAAAGCTACGCGGCCGGGTGGGCGTTGGAGGCCAGCAGGGGCCCGGATTCGCGGCGACCTTCACTTCTGCGGGCGAAATCATCCCTCAGAAGTCGACAAATCTACGAAGTCGGCGCCACCGGGGTCCGCTCAGGGCTGGGCGGAGCCCGCGGAGTCCCCGATGGCACTGACCCAGTCGACGACGCCGGTGCCCCAGCTCCACAGCTGGTCCCACCAGCCCAGGCCGGTGCCGACCCATTCCTGGAGTCCGCTGAACTCCCAGATGAGCCAGCCCGCCACGAAGAACAGCAGGATCAGGACCAGGCAGCCCTTGAGGCAGCCGAGGCCGGGGATCCGCACCGGGTTGGCGCTGCGGCGGCGCGGCTCGCGGGGCTCGCGGGGGGCCGGCTGCCGGGGCGGCGGACTCTGCGGGGGCTGCTGCTGAGGCGGCGGCTGCGGCTGGCGGTACTGCGGCTGCTGCTGAGGCTGCTGGTACTGCTGAGGCTGGCGCTGCTGCTGCGGCTGGTAGTGCTGCGGCGGCGGAGGCGGCGCGTACTGCTGCTGAGGCGGCTGCTGCGGCTGGCGGTACTGGGGCTGCTGCGGCTGCTGGTACTGCTGGGGCGGCGGGCCCTGCCGGTAGGGCTGCTGCTGGGGCTGCTGTTGCTGCGGCCGGTGCTGGGGCGGAGGGGGCGCCTGCCGCTGCGGGCGGCGCCGCAGCGGGTCCTCGTTCGGGTCCAGGTACTGGATCTGCGTCTGCTCGTTGCGGTCGCGGGCGGCCTGCATCTGCGACTGCCACGGGTGCGGCTGGTCCGGCCGCTGCACGGGGGGCATCACGGAGGTCGGGTCCGCACCGGGAGCCCCGGTGCTCGGCAGCACCGAGGTGGCGTCGGCCGCGCCGACCGGCGGCATGACGCTGGTCATGGCGTTCGGGTCGTAGGCCCCGGCGGGCGAACCGGCGCCGGAGGGCAGCACCTGGGTGGGGTCGGCGGCGCCCGGGGTCGCGGGGACCGGCGCCGGCGAGGGGTCGGGCGCGAGCAGCGCGCCCACGCCGAGCGCGGCCTCCACCTCGGCGGCCGAGGAGTGGACGCCGATGCCGGCGGCGACCACGCGCAGCGCGCGGGCCAGGCTCACCGCGCTGGGCCGCTCGTCCGGCTCCTTGCGCAGGCAGCGCTCGACGACCGTCCACAGCGGTTCGGGCACGGTCGAGGGGCGCTGCGGGTCCTCGCTGAGGTGCCGGTGGAGCACTTCGAGCGCCGTGCCGCCGGCGAACGGCGGCCGACCGGTGAGCAGCTCGTAGAGGAGGATGCCGGCGCCGTAGATGTCGACGGCGGAGGTCTGCGGGCGGCCCTCGGCGGACTCGGGCGCGACGTAGGCCGGGGTGCCGACGAACTCGTGGGTGCGGGTCAGGCCCGGGGAGTCCGCGAGGCGGGCGATGCCGAAGTCGGTGAGCATCGGCTTCATCTGGCCGCCGCGCTCGTCGAGCAGGACGTTGGCGGGCTTCAGGTCGCGGTGGACCACGCCGTCGGCATGGCTGGCGGCGAGCGCGTCCGCGATCTGGGCGGTCAGCAGGCTCGCGGCGACCGGCGTGAAGGGGCCGTTCTCGCGGAGGTACTTGTGCAGGTCCGGCCCGTCGATCAGGTCCATGACCAGGGCGAGCAGATCGCCCTCGACGACGAGGTCGCGGGTGCGCACGATGTTGGAGTGGGTCAGGCGCAGCAGCACCGAGCGCTCGCGCAGGAAGCGCATGACGATGTCGGGGTCCTGGGCCAGCTCCTCCTTGAGGACCTTGATGGCCACGGTCTCGCCGGGCTGTCCGGCGACGGCCGCCTCCGCGCCGGCGGCCTCCCTCTGGCGGGCACGCCAGACAGTGCCCGTGGCGCCGCGCCCGAGCGGCTCCTCGAGCAGGTATTTGCTGCCGACTGGCCGCACGTCTCGCGCTCCCCTGCTGTCGTCTGTTCGTGGTCGATTCGTGGTCGAGTTGTCGTCGATCCGCTGATTGGTTTTCCGGCCCACTCTAGGGGGTGTCCCCGGGGAAGACGCCGGTCGCCGGAGGTTGGTTGCCGCACATATGTACGGAGGGTGATGTTTGCGGGGTATGCCCGTGGCGTTTTTCCGCGTCTTTCCCCGGCTCGCCGTCGGTATCCGGCCGAGGTCCGCGCCCGGCCGCGACCGATCAAGATCATTTGTCGGCGGGTGCCGGGCGTGTTGTCCACGACAGGTGCGAGGATGCTCACGTACGGAACGGCACGGGACGGGAGCCCCGCCTTCCGGCAGACCTGACCGGACGACGCGTCCGTGCCGGGTGGGGGGCGATCGGGCAGCCATGTCCCGTACTTCCCCTGCCGGGCGCACACACCGCGCACCGCGCAGAAGGGACCGCTGACGGCGATGCAGATCCGGCTGACCGTCCTTGGGTCGCGCAGCGGCCACCAGACCGCGACCGCCCCCGCGAGCTGTGACGTGCTCGTCACGGCACCGGCCGGCACCGCGCTGGCCGCGGTCGCCTCCGGGCTCGCGGCGACCGTCGGCGGGCCCGACACCGGGGGCACGGTCGTGCTCTACGCCGGTTCCGAGCGCCTCGACCTCCAGCGGCGGGTGCTCGGCGAGCCGCCGCTCGTGGACGGCGCGGTACTGGCGCTGCACGGGCCCGTGCCGGACGTGCTGCCCGAGGACGGCCTCGGCGCACCCCAGCTGCACGTCGTCGCCGGACCCGACGCGGGCGGCGTGCACCTGCTGCACAGCGGCCAGATCCGGGTGGGCCGCTCCGCCGACGCCGACGTCCCGCTGGACGACCCCGACGTGTCCCGGCTGCACTGCGCGGTCACGGTGATCCGCGACGGGCGGGTCGCGGTGGCCGACCTGGACTCCACGAACGGCACCACCCTCGACGGCTCCCCCGTGGGTCCCCAGCCGGTCGCCCTGCCGCCGGGGGCACTGCTGCGGGTCGGCGAGTCCACGCTGCGGCTCGCGCCCGCGGGCGCGAACCCCCCGCTGCCGGTGACCCCGGACCAGGAGGGCCACCTCTCCGTGCCGCCCCCGGCGGGCGCCGCCGGCTGGTCGGGCCCCGCCGGTACGCCGGCCGGCGCGGCCGACACCGCGCCCTCTGCACCGCACCCCGGGACCGCGGGCCCGACGGGCACCGCCGGACCGGCGCCGGACGCCTCCGCCGGAGCCGGACGGGTCACCGGACCGCACGGACCGGCCGGCACGGCCGGACGGGCCGGTTCCCACGCAACGCCGGACGCCTCGGGCGGAGCCGGCCGGCCGGGCTCCGGCGCGGCCGGGACCGACGCGTCCCCGGGGCCGCGCCCCGGAGCCCCCGCCGGACCGCCGGGCGCCTACGGCGCCACCGGATGGTCAGGTCCCGGCGGCACAGCCGCCCCGGCCGGCCGCCGCAAGGGGCTCGGGGCCTGGGCCCGCAAGTGGGTGCGCGGCGAGGACCTCGCCGAGGCCGCACCGGAAGCGGCGTCCACCGCCGCCGCCCCCGACCCCGACGACCCGGCCGCACTGCTGCTGGCCGCCATGGGGCCCACCGAGCGCCTGTGGTCCCGTACCCCCGGGCAGCCCGGCCACGCCCGACTGCTGGAGGTGGGGCTCGGCGCCGGGAGCCGGGTGTCGCTGCCCGCCGTCGGCGCCCTCGGCATCGCCGGCCCGCGGGCCCGGCTGACCGGGGTCGCCCGCTGGGCCGTCGCACAACTGGCGGGACTGCACGCGCCCGGGCAGCTGGAGATCGTGCTCGTCTGCACCGACCGGGCACGCGGCCTCACCGAGCGGCGCCGCGACTGGGGCTGGCTCGGCTGGCTGCCCCACGTGCGGCCCGCGCACGGCCAGGACTGCCGGCTCCTCCTCGCCTACGACCGCGACCAGGCCGCCGCCCGCACCGGTGAGCTGACCCGGCGCCTGGACGACGGCCCGCTGGGCACGCACTGGGCCGCCGCCGATCCCGAGCGGGTCCGGCAGGTGGCCGACGCCTACGCGGGCCCGTACACGCTCGTCGTCATCGACGGCGATCCCGGGGCGGGGGCCCTGCGCGACATCACCGGGCGGCTCGCCTCGCACGGACCGGCCGCCGGGATCCACGTGCTCGCGCTCGCCGAGGCCCCGGCCGCCACCGCCGCCTCGCCGGTCACCGACACGTACGAGGCCGCGTGCGCGAGCAACCCCGCCTTCCGGGACTGCGGCGCCGTCGCCCTGCTCAGCGGGGACGTGGCCACGGCCGTACGGACCTTCGCGGTCAGCGGCGGCCGGCCGGTCCCGTCCGGGGGCACCGCCACCGCCGACGCCGTCTCCGCCGCCTGGGCCGAGCGCTTCGCCCGGGCGCTGGCACCCCTGCGCACCACCGACGGCTGCGCCGCCGCCCCGTACCGGCCGTCCGCGGCCACCCTGCCCACGACCGCCCGGCTGCTGGACGAGCTGGGGCTGGCCCGGGCCACCCCGGCTTCCCTGATGGCCCGCTGGGCCGCCGCCACCGACCAGGGCCAGGGCACGGGCGGTCTCGCCGAGATCGTGCTGGGCAGCGGCCGGCGCGGCCCCGTCGGCACCGAGCTGGTCCACGACGGCCCGCACCTGCTCATCGAGGGGCCCGCCGGGAGCGGGCGCACGGAGCTGCTGCGGTCGGTGGCCGCGTCGCTGTCCGCCGCCGCCCGGCCCGACCGGCTCGGGCTGGTCCTCCTCGACGGGGCCGGCGGCGAGCGCGGTGACGGGCTGCTGCCCTGCACCGAGCTCCCGCACGTCTCCGCCCACCTGGTCGCCTCCGATCCGGTGCGCATGCGGGAGTTCGCGCAGGCGCTGGGCGCGGAGCTCAAGCGGCGCGCCGAGCTGTTGGAGGGGATGCCGTTCGCCGAGTGGCACGCCCGGCGCGAGGTCTCCGACCGGCTGGTCTCGCCCCGCCAGCCCACCCCGGGCGAGCAGCGCGGCGACCTCGACCCGCAGCGCTCGGGAACGCTCCGGCTGCGCGCTTCGACGACCCGCACGGACCCGGCCGGACCGAGCCCGCTGCCCCGCCTGGTGGTGCTGGTGGACGACCTCGACGCGCTGGTCGCGCCGGGCCTCGGCAATACGGGCCGGCCCGCCGCCGGCTCGGTGGTCCGGGCGCTGGAGGCGGTGGCCCGCGAGGGCGCCCGGCTCGGCGTGCACCTGGTGGCCACCACCGCCCGCCCGGACCGCACGGCCGAGACGGGGCTGGCCCGGCTGACCACCCTGCGCGTGGAGCTCGACGCCCCCGACCAGCCGGGCCCCGGCCGCGGCCTGCTCCGGCACGCGGACGGGCGCACGATCCCCTTCCAGGCCGGCCGGGTCACCGGCCGGATCCCGCGGACGGCGACCCTGAGGCCGACTGTCGTCCCGGTGGAGTGGGAGCGGATGGGTGATCCTCCGGCCCGCCGTCCGGTGCGCGAACTGGGCAACGGGCCGACCGACCTCGCACTGCTGGCCAGTGCCCTGGACCGGGCCTCGCACCTGGTCTCGGCGATACCCGTGCTGTTCCCCACGGCTCTCTGAGCCCGGAGCGCGCCCCCGCGAGGCGGTATTGCGGGGGCGCGCGGGTCGGCGTAGACCTTGTGGTCCGGGACACACCACGGGCATCGGGGGCAGAACCATGCGCAGGCACGGAACGAGCCGTACGGCACTCACCTGGACGGCGCTCGCCGCGGCGGGCGCGCTCGCGCTCAGCGCGTGCGGCGGTGGCGCGGACGAGAAGGCGGACCCGCCGAAGGCCGCGGGACCGACCGGGCCGCAGGTGGAGTTACCGAAGCTCGACGGGGAGAAGCTGGAGGTCGCCGCCGTCTGGACGGGCCCCGAGCAGGCGAACTTCACCAAGGTCCTGAAGGAGTTCGAGAAGCGGACGGGGGCCACCGTGACCTTCGTCCCGGCCCAGGACCCGATCGTCACCTTCCTCGGTTCGAAGATCGCGGGCGGCGCCCCGCCGGACGTCGCGCTGCTCCCGCAGGTCGGGGCGCTGGTCTCGGCCGTGCAGAACAAGTGGGCGCAGCCGGTGGGCCCGGAGGCCCAGGCGCAGCTGGACAAGAACTACTCGGCGGGCTGGAAGGCGCTCGGCGCGGTCGGCGGCACCCAGTACGGCGTGTACTACAAGGCCGCCAACAAGTCGCTGATCTGGTACAACGCGAAGGCCTTCGAGGCGGCGGGGGTCAAGCCCCCGGCGACCTGGAAGGAGCTGATCACGGCGGCGGACACGCTGTCCGCCTCCGGTACGCCGGCCGTCTCGGTGGCGGGCGCGGACGGCTGGACCCTCACCGACTGGTTCGAGAACGTCTACCTCTCCCAGGCGGGTCCGGAGAAGTACGACCAGCTGGCCAAGCACCAGATCAAGTGGACGGACGACAGCGTCAAGCAGGCGCTGACCACGCTCGGCGAACTGTTCGGGCGCAAGGACTTCCTGGCGGGCGGGCCGAGCGGGGCACTCGCGACGGAGTTCCCGAAGTCGGTGACGCAGACGTTCACCGGCGGCGACCGGCCGGCGGCGGCGATGGTCTTCGAGGGCGACTTCGTGGCGGTGAACATCGCGCAGACCGAGGCGAAGGTGGGCGAGGACGCCCTCGTCTTCCCCTTCCCGGCGGTCGGGGGGAAGGCGCCGGTGGTCTCGGGCGGTGACGTGGCGGTCGCGCTGAAGCCGTCGAAGGGCGCGCAGGCGCTGCTGACCTTCCTGGCCTCGCCGGACGCGGCGGAGATCCAGGCCCGTGAGGGCGGTTTCGTCTCCCCGAACAAGGCGGTGGACCCGGCCGCCTATCCGAACGACATCCAGCGGAACATCGCCAAGGCGCTGATCGCGGCGGGCGACGACTTCCGCTTCGACATGTCGGACCAGGCCCCGGCGGCCTTCGGCGGGACCCCGGGCGCGGGCGAGTGGAAGGCGCTCCAGGACTTCCTGGCGAACCCGTCGGACGTGGCGGGCGCGCAGGCGAAACTGGAGGCGGACGCGGCCAAGGCCTACGGGAACTGATCCCGTGAAGGCCTCGGTCAAGGCCTCCCGCGGGCTCTCCGCGGAGGCCAGGCGCCGCCGGCTGGTCGCGGCGGCGTTCCTCCTTCCGGCGCTCGTGCTGCTCGGCGCGCTCGTCGTGCACCCGATCGGCTACTCGGTCTACCGCAGCTTCTTCGACCGGTCGGGCGGCGTCTTCGTCGGCGGCGACAACTACCGGGAGATCCTGAGCGACGACACCATCCGCACCGCGCTGAAGAACACGGCGCTGTGGGTGGTGCTCGCCCCGACCACGGCCACCGCCCTCGGTCTGATCTTCGCGGTGCTCACCGAGCGGGTGCGCTGGGGCACCGCGTTCAAGCTGCTGGTGTTCATGCCGATGGCGATCTCGATGCTGGCGGCGGGCATCATCTTCCGGCTCGTCTACGACCACGATCCCGACCGGGGCGTCGCCAACGCGGTCTGGGTCGGGGTCCACGACACCTTCGCGGAGTCCTCGGCCTTCCCCAAGGCCCGCCCGGGCCGGGACTCGCCGCTCGCGGACGCCGGCGGGGGCGCCTTCGTCACCCGTGACCCCGTCCGCGCGGGCACCCCGGTGCTGCTGCCGCTGGTCGGCGTGGCCGCGGAGTCCCTGCCGGAGGGCACGCGGACGGCCAGGGCGGCCGGTGCCGAGCCGGGGAAGGTCACCGGGACGGCCTGGCAGGACTTCACCCGCGGCGGCGGCGGCCGTACGAACGCGGTCGACCCGACCGAGCCGGCGTTCGCCGGGATGCGGATCGAGGCGGTCAAGGACGGCCGGGTGGTCGACACGGCCACGGCCCGCGCCGACGGCACCTTCACCCTGTCCGCGAAGGCCGACGGGGCGCAGCTGCGGCTGCCCGCCGCCAACTTCCGGGAGGCGTACGCCGGGGTGCAGTGGCTCGGGCCGGCCCTGGTCACCCCGGCGGTCATCGGGGCGTACGTATGGATGTGGGCCGGTTTCGCGATGGTGCTGATCGGGGCCGGGCTGGCCGCAGTACCGCGCGAGCTGCTGGAGGCGGCGCGGGTGGACGGGGCGAACGAGTGGCAGGTGTTCCGCCGGATCACCGTCCCGCTGCTGGCGCCCGTCCTGGCGGTCGTGCTCGTCACCCTCGTCATCAACGTCATGAAGATCTTCGACCTGGTCTTCGTGATCGCGCCGGGCGCGGTCCAGGACGACGCGAACGTGCTCGCCCTGCAGCTGTACCGGACATCCTTCGGGACCGACGCCGATCCGGGCCTGGGCAGTGCCATCGCCGTGCTGCTGCTGGTGCTGGTGATCCCGGTGATGCTCGTGAACATACGCAGGCTCCGTAAGGAGGGATCCCGATGAGCCCTTCCGGCGCGACGCCGGACCCGGCGGCCGGCAACCGGGCAGCAAGCACCCGGGCAGCAGGACCGCGCACGTCCGCCGGGCAGGCGGCGGCCGTACCCGCGGCGGCCGGGTCCGCACGGACCGGGCGCACCGCGGGCGCCCTGGCCGCGCGGGCCGCGGGCGGGGCGCTCCGGGTGTTCCTGGTCCTGGCCGCGCTCTTCTGGCTGCTGCCCACCCTCGGGCTGCTCATCTCCTCCTTCGTCTCCCCCACCGACCTCAACAAGGGCGGCTGGTGGCAGGTGCTGACGGCGCCCGCGCGGCTGACCGCCGGCAACTACGAACGGCTGCTGGCCAACGACACCATCACCGGGTCCCTCCTGAACACGGTCGCGATCGCCGTCCCGGCCACCCTGCTCGTCCTGCTGCTGGGCGCGTTCGCCGGATACGCCTTCGCCTGGCTGGAGTTCCCCGGCCGGGACTGGCTCTTCCTGGTCGTCGTCGGGCTGCTCGTGGTGCCCGTGCAGGTGGCGCTGATCCCGGTCTCCGAACTCTTCGGCTCCATCGGACTGTTCGAGACCACGGCGGGAGTGGTCCTCTTCCACACCGCCTTCGGACTGCCCTTCGCCGTGTTCCTGCTGCGGAACTTCTTCGCGGAGATCCCGCGCGAGCTGCTGGAGGCGGCCCGCCTCGACGGGGCGGGTGAACTGCGGCTGTTCGCACGGGTGGTGCTGCCGCTCGGCGGGCCGGCGATCGCCTCGCTCGGCATCTTCCAGTTCCTGTGGGTGTGGAACGACATGCTCGTGGCACTTGTCTTCGCGGACTCGGCGAACCCGCCGGTGACGGTCGCGCTCCAGCAGCAGGTGCGGCAGTTCGGGAACAACATCGACGTGCTGGCGCCGGGCGCGTTCCTGTCGATGGTGGTCCCGCTCGTCGTCTTCTTCGCGTTCCAGCGGCAGTTCGTCACAGGGGTGATGGCCGGCGCGATCAAGTGATTGACGTGCGGTGTTGACGCTGCGTAACCCGATTGCCACACGCTGCGTAACCCGATCGCCACACCGGGGGTTCCTGGGGGCACCTCCCAGCGGTAGCTGGGGGAAACATGCCCGCGCCGACCCCTGGATGTGCCGTGCCCCGGTTCAGCGTCATCGTGCCCGCGTACAAGATCCAGGCCTACCTCCAGGAGAGTCTGGACTCGGTCCTGACGCAGTCGTACCCGGATCTGGAACTGATCGCGGTCGACGACGCCTCGCCCGACGCCTGCGGTTCGATCATCGACGAGTACGGGGCCCGCGACCCCCGGGTCACCGCCGTGCACCTGGCGCACAACCTGGGCCTGGGCCCGGCCCGCAACGCGGGCCTGGCCCGGGCCACCGGCGACTACCTGATCTTCCTCGACGGCGACGACACCCTCGCCCCCGGCGCCCTGCAGGCCATCACCGACCGGCTGAAGGCCACCGGCTCCCCCGACGTCCTCGTCTACGACTACGCGCGCACCTTCTGGTCGGGCGAGCTGGTGCGCAACCGCCTCGCGCACCGGCTGTCCGAGGAGGGCCCGGCCAGCTTCCGGCTCGCCGACCGCCCGGCGCTGCTGGCCATGCTGATGGTCGTGTGGAACAAGGCGTACCGCCGCGAGTACGTGGAGCGCGAGGGCCTCGAATTCCCGCCCGGCCTCTACGAGGACACCCCGTGGACCTACCCGGCGCTGCTGGCCGCGGAGTCCGTCGCCGTCCTGGACCGGGTCTGCGTCCACTACCGCCAGCGGCGCACCGGCTCGATCCTGACCACCACCAGCCGCCGCCACCTCGACATCTTCGACCAGTACGACCGGGTCTTCGGCTACCTCGCCGGCCGCCCCGAGCTGGAGCGCTGGCGCCCCACCGTGCACCGCCGGATGGCCGAGCACTTCTGCGCCCTGTACGCCGACCCCCGCCGCCTCCCGCGCACCGGCCGGGCCGAGTTCTTCAGCCGGGCCTCCGCCCTGCTGCGCCGCTACCGGGCCCCGGGCACCAGGTCCGCGCTGCCGGTGTCCCTGTCGCGGACCGACCGGGTCCGGCACACCCTGATGCGGCTGGGCACCCGGCGCACCTACCGGCTGCTGTCGGCGCTGCGATCGGCCGGGCTGGCACTGGGCCGCGCGGCCTCGGCCCTGTGGCGGGGCCTGCGCGAAACGGCCCTGCGCCTGCACTACCGGACCCAGCGCCTCCTCCCCCTGCGCCCGGAGCTGGCCGTCTTCTCCGCGTACTGGCACGGCGGCTACGCCTGCAACCCGGCGGCGATCGAGGCCAAACTGCGGGAACTGGCGCCGCGGATGCGGACGGCGTGGATCTGCGACCCGGCGCACGCCTCGACCCTGCCCCGGGAGACGACGGCGCTGCGCCCGGGCTCGGCGGCGTACTGGACGGCGCTGGCGCGGGCCGCGTACCTGGTCACGAACGTCAACTTCGACCGCGCCCTGGTCAAGCGCCCCGGCCAGATCCTGGTCCAGACCCAGCACGGCACCCCGCTCAAGCGCGTCGGCCTCGACCTCCAGGACCGCCCGGCGGCCACGCCGACGACGGACTTCGCGGGCCTGCTGCGCGGCGCCGACCAGTGGGACTACCTGCTCTCCGCGAACCGGCACTCCACCCTGGTCTGGGAGAAGGCGGTCCCCTCCTCCTACACGACCCTCGAATACGGCTACCCGCGCAACGACGTCTTCCACCGGGCGAGCCGCGCGGACGTGCTGGAACTGCGCGAACGGCTCGGCATCCCGGCGGGCTCGACGGCGATCCTGTACGCGCCCACCCACCGCGACTACCGGCGCAGCCGGCCGGAACACCTGGACTTCGAGCGGATCCTGCGCGACCTGGGCCCGCGCTTCACGATCCTCGCCCGCACGCACCTCACGTACGCGGACACCGACCGCGCCTGGGAGCCGCACCCGCGGCTGCTGGACGTCTCGTCCCACCCCTCGGTGGAGGAACTCTGCCTCGCCTCGGACGCGCTCGTCACGGACTACTCGTCCCTGATGTTCGACTACGCGGCGCTGGACCGGCCGATCGTGATCCACGCGGACGACTGGGAGGCGTACGAGGCGGCCCGGGGCACCTACTTCGACCTGCGGTCGTGTCCGCCGGGCGCGATCGCCCGGACCCAGGACGAGCTGGTGGACATCTTCACCACGGGCCACTGGCAGGGCTCGCGCTCCGCGCAACTGCGGGCGGCGTTCCGCGCGCGGTTCTGCTCGTACGACGACGGCCACGCGGCGGAGCGGGTGGTCAGGCGGGTCTTCCTGGGCCAGACGGCCCCGATCCCCGCGATCACCCCCCTGGAGGAACGCCACCCCACCCCTGCGGCCCCGACCACCACCACCCCGGCCCCGACCCAGGAACCCGCCTTGGCCCACCACCTCTGGCCGTAGCCCCCCACGCCACCACGGCCCCTTCAGCCCGCCGGCGCTTGAGGCGACCCTTCAGCCCCGCCGGCGCTTGAGGCGATCTTTCAGCCCCGCCGGCGTTTGAGGCGCGGGGTCCGGGGCGGAGCCCCGATCTTCGAGCCCCGCCGGCGCTCGAGGCGCGGGGCCCGGGCGGAGCACCCGCAGGCGGCCCGCAGGGATCAGGCGGCGCGCAGCCCCGCCACCACCGACCGCGCGAGCTCGTCCAGGTACCCGCCCGGGACGGAGTCCCGCACGACCACCTGCCGCCAGTACAGCGGCCCGATCGCCAGATCGAGCACCCGATCCGGATCAACCCCCTCCGCCAACTCGCCCCGCGCGACCGCCTCGCCCACGATCCCCGCGGCGAGCCGCCGCTGCCCTTCCAGCAACGCCCCCCGCACCGCGTCCGCGATCTCCGGGTTCCGCGCCGCCTCCACCAGCAGGTCGGGGATCACCGCCGACGCCACCGGGTGCCTCAGCACGTGGGACATGACCTCCAGCAGCGCCCGTACGTCCCCGTACAGCGACCCCGTCGCCGGCACCGGCAGGCCGTCCGCCGCGAAGGCCCCCACCAGGTCCAGCACCAGGTGCAGCTTCGACTTCCACCGCCGGTACACCGCGGTCTTGCCGACGCCCGCCCGCCTCGCGATGCCCTCGATGGACATCCGCGAGAACCCGACCGCGGCCAGTTCCTCCAGTACCGCGCTGCGGATCGCCTCGGTCACGTCCTCACGCGGGACGGCGGCACCGGCGGGGGCTCTTCGGGCGGGGGCTGCGGCGGGGTCCTTGGTCATGCACAGAGCATAGCCGCCTCTCGTTACGACGATACGGTTGCGTTCCGACGTCGCGCGCCCTAACCTCGCCGTAGCGACGATACGGACCCGTCCCATCGCCAGCCGACGCCCCGACCCCGTCGAAAGCGAACCCTGTGACCACCGCGACCGCATCCAAGACCGGTACCGCGACCTCCGCGGAACTCGCCGACCTGGCCGCCGCCCACGGCCTCACCCTCAGCGGCGCCCGTCCCTCGCTCCCCCGCTACGTCGCGGAGCTCTGGGACCGCCGCCACTTCGTGGCCGCGTACGCCACGGCCCGCATGCAGGCCACCTACAGCACGGCCAAGCTCGGCCAGGTCTGGCACCTGGTGACCCCGCTGCTCAACGCGGCCGTCTACTACTTCGTCTTCGGCCTCGCGATGCAGGCCAGCAGCGGAGTGCCGGACTACCTCCCCTTCCTGATCACCGGCGTCTTCGTCTGGGAATTCATCGGCAGCTCCATCAACGCCGGCACCCGAGCCGTCCACAGCAACCTCGGCCTGGTCCGCGCCCTGCACTTCCCCCGCGCGAGCCTGCCCATCTCCACCGTCGTCCAGCTCTTCCAGCAGCTGCTCGTCACCATGGGCGCCCTCGTCATCCTGCTGCTCGCCTTCGGCCAGACGCCCGGCCCGGCCTGGCTCCTGGCCGTCCCGACGCTCCTGCTGATGGCCGTCTTCGCCGCCGGCTGCGCCATGATCATGGCGCGCATCGGCAGCAAGAGTCCGGACGTCAGCCAGCTGATGCCCTTCGTCCTGCGCACCTGGATGTACTCCTCGGGCGTCATGTGGTCCATCGAGCAGATCCACAAGACGGGCGACCTGCCGCACTGGGTGCTGACGATGCTCAAGCTCAACCCCGCGGCCGTCTACATCGACCTGATGCGCTTCGCGCTGATCGACAGCTTCGAAGCACATTCGCTCCCGCACCACGTGTGGCCGATCGCCATCGGCTGGGCCCTGCTCGCCGGCGTCGGCGGCTTCGTCTACTTCTGGAAGGCAGAGGAGGAATACGGCCGTGGCTGAGACCCAGACCGACACCCAGGTCCGGACCCCCACCGTGATCGCCGACGGGGTCCACGTCATCTACAAGGTCCACGGCGGCGGAAGCCGCAAGGGCGGCGCCACAGCGGCCCTCAGCCGGCTCTTCTCCCGCAAGCCGGCCCCCGGCGTCCGCGAGGTGCACGCCGTCAAGGGCGTCACCTTCACCGCGTACGAGGGCGAGGCCATCGGCCTCATCGGCTCCAACGGTTCGGGCAAGTCCACCCTGCTGGCCGCCATCGCCGGCCTCCAGCCGGTGGCCCGCGGCCGGATCTTCTCGCACGGCCAGCCGTCCCTGCTGGGCGTGAACGCCGCCCTGATGAACGACCTGACGGGCGAGCGCAACGTCGTGCTCGGCGGCCTCGCGATGGGCATGTCGAAGCAGCAGATCGACGAGCGCTACCAGGGCATCGTCGACTTCTCCGGCATCAACGAGAAGGGCGACTTCATCTCCCTGCCCATGCGGACGTACTCCTCCGGCATGGGCGCCCGCCTGCGGTTCTCCATCGCCGCCGCCAAGGACCACGACGTACTCATGATCGACGAGGCCCTGGCCACCGGCGACGCCGCCTTCCAACGGCGCAGCCAGGCCCGCATCGAGCAGCTCCGCGAACGGGCCGGCACGGTCTTCCTCGTCAGCCACGGCATCAACACGGTCCGCGAGACCTGCGACCGCGCCATCTGGCTGGAGTCCGGCACGCTCCGCATGGACGGCCCCTCCGCGGAGGTCTGCGACGCCTACGAGGCCTTCACCCGCCGCTAGGACCCGTCCGCGAGGTCGGGTCCCAGAGCCCGCCCGCCGCGCCGCGGGCGAGGTGCTCGGCGTGGACGCCGACCTTCCCGGCGATGACCGAACGGCACTCGGGTCCAGCCCCGCCGGCGTCTGAGCGCAGGCTCCGGGGCGAGCCCCGGCAGCCGGCCCGCACCCGAGGCACCCACCACGAACGGGCCGGGCCCAGGACCACGAGGTCCTGGGCCCGGCCCGTTCGGTGAGACCAACCGATCAGCTGTGCGCGCGCAGCAGCGACCGCATCGTCCGCATCGCCACCGACAGGTTCGCCAGGTCGAAATCGTCCGACCCCCGGATCTCGTCCAGCGTCGTCCGTGCGCGCCCGATGATCGCCGCGTTCTTCTCCTCCCACGCCTTGAAGCGCTCCTCGGGAGTCGAACTGCCGTTGCCCACCGACAGCACGTCGGCGGTCAGCGCCGCGTGCGCCGCGAACAGGTCCTCGCGGATCGACGCACGGGCCATGGACTGCCAGCGGTCGGCCCGCGGCAGCTCGATGATCCGGTCCATCAGCTGGGTGATGTCCAGGCGGTCGGCGAGGTCGTAGTAGACCTCGGCGACCTCCAGGCAGCCGACACCCGTGCGGTCGGCGATCGCGACGATGTCGAGCGTCGGGAAGGCGGAGGAGAACCCGGCCACCTTGGCGGCCAGTTCCTCCGGGACGCCCTCGCCCGTCAGCTCGTCGAGGATCGACTGGTACCACTCGAGGTCGGCGCCGCGCACCAGCTTCGGCAGCTCCGCCCAGACCTGACCGACCCGCTCCGCGAAGAAGGCGATGGTCTCGGAGATCTGGAGCGGCTGCGGCCGGTTGTTCAGCAGCCAGCGGGTACCGCGCTCGACCAGGCGCCGCGAGTGCAGCCGCACCCGGGTCTGGACGTCGGCGGCGACCTTGTTGTCGAGCGCCTCCACCGCGTCCCACACATCGGCCAGGCCGAAGATCTCGCGGGCCGCGAGCTGCGCCCGGACGATCTCCTCCGTGGAGGCCCCGGTCTCCTCGCGCAGGCGGTGCAGGAAGGTCGAACCGCCGGTGTTGACGGTGTCGTTGACCAGGATGGTGGTGATGATCTCGCGGCGCAGCGCGTGCGCGTCGATCTGCTCGCTGAACTTCTCGCCCAGGGCGGCCGGGAAGTACGCGAAGAGCAGGCGGCGCAGGTACGGGTCGTCCGGCAGCCCGGTGGCGATGAGCTCGTCCGCCACCGTGATCTTGGTGTAGGCGAACAGCACGGCCAGCTCCGGCTGGGTCAGCCCCTTGCCGCTGCTCAGCAGCTCGCGGATCTGCCGGTCGGTGGGCAGGAACTCCAGCGCGCGGTCCAGCAGTCCGGCGTTCTCCAGGCGGCGCATGTAGCGCTGCTGGGCGTGGAGCAGGCTCGGGGCCTGGGCCGCGCCGTTGGCGAGCGCCGTGTTCTGCGCGTAGTTGTTGCGCAGGACGAGGTGACCCACCTCGTCGGTCATCTGGGCGAGCAGCTTGTTGCGCTGCTTGACGGTCATGTCGCCGTCCGCGACGACCGCGTTGAGCAGGATCTTGATGTTCACCTCGTGGTCGGAGGTGTCCACGCCCGCGCTGTTGTCGATCGCGTCGGTGTTGACCTTGCCGCCTTCGCCGCCGGCGCCGGTCCGGGCGAACTCGATGCGGCCCAGCTGGGTCAGGCCCAGGTTGCCGCCCTCGCCGATGACCTTGGCCCGTACGTGGGAGCCGTTGACGCGGATGGAGTCGTTGGCCTTGTCGCCGACGTCGGCGTGCGTCTCGGCCGTCGCCTTGACGTAGGTACCGATGCCGCCGTTCCACAGCAGGTCCACGGGGGACTGGAGGATGGCCTGCATCAGGTCGGCCGGGGTCATCTTGGTGACGCCCGCCTCGATGCCCAGGGCCTCGCGGACGTGAGCGTTGACCGGGATGGACTTCGCGCTGCGCGGGTGGATGCCGCCGCCCGTGGAGAGCAGCGAGCTGTCGTAGTCGGCCCACGAGGAGCGCGGCAGCTCGAACAGGCGCCGGCGCTCGGCGTACGAGGTGGCCGCGTCCGGGGTCGGGTCGAGGAAGATGTGCCGGTGGTCGAACGCGGCGACCAGGCGGATGTGCTCGGAGAGCAGCATGCCGTTGCCGAAGACGTCACCGGACATGTCGCCGACGCCGACGACGGTGAAGTCCTGGGTCTGGGTGTCGTGGCCGAGCTCGCGGAAGTGCCGCTTGACGGACTCCCACGCGCCGCGGGCGGTGATGCCCATGCCCTTGTGGTCGTAGCCGGCCGAGCCGCCCGAGGCGAAGGCGTCGCCGAGCCAGAAGCCGTAGGACTCCGCCACGCCGTTGGCGATGTCGGAGAAGGTCGCGGTGCCCTTGTCGGCGGCGACGACGAGGTAGGTGTCGTCCTCGTCGTGGCGGACCACGCCCTTCGGGGGCACGACCTCGCCGGCGACCATGTTGTCGGTGATGTCGAGCAGCGCCGAGATGAAGATCTTGTACGAGGCGATGCCCTCGGCGAGCCAGGCGTCGCGGTCCACCGACGGGTCGGGGAGGTTCTTGGCGACGAAGCCGCCCTTGGCGCCGACCGGCACGATGACGGTGTTCTTGACCATCTGCGCCTTGACCAGGCCGAGGATCTCCGTACGGAAGTCCTCGCGGCGGTCGGACCAGCGCAGGCCGCCTCGGGCGACCTTGCCGAAGCGCAGGTGGACGCCCTCGACGCGCGGGGAGTACACCCAGATCTCGAAGGCCGGGCGGGGCGCGGGGAGGTCGGGGATGGCCTGCGGGTCGAACTTCATCGACACGTAGGAGTGCTGCTCGCCCGTGCTGCCGGTCTGGAAGAAGTTGGTCCGCAGCGTCGCCTTGATGAGGGTGAGGAAGGCCCGCAGGATGCGGTCCTCGTCGAGCGAGGCGACCTGGTCCAGGGCGCCGTCCAGCTCCTCCAGCATGGCGTCGACGAGCTCGCTGCCGGCGGCCTGGCGGACGGGCGACATCCGGGCCTCGAAGAGCGAGACCAGCAGCCGGGTGGTGTGGACGTTGTTGCGGAGGGTGTCCTCCATGTAGTCCTGGCTGAAGGTGGAACCGGCCTGGCGCAGGTACTTGGCGTACGCGCGCAGGACGACGGCCTGGCGCCAGGTGAGCCCGGCGCTCAGCACGAGGGTGTTGAAGTTGTCGTTCTCCGCGTCACCCTGCCAGACGGCCGCGAAGGCGTCCTGGAAGCGCTCGCGGGCGTCGTCGCCGAGGTAGCCGGCCGCCGCGGCATCGCCGTTCCCGGTGGGCAGGGGCATCCGCAGCCCGAAGTCGTAGATCCACGCACTGACCCGGTCGGAGCGGCGGAGCTCGTACGGGCGCTCGTCGGTGACCTCGACGCCGAGGCGCTGCAGCACCGGCAGGACCGCGGACAGCGAGACCTGCTCGCCGGTGCGGAAGATCTTGAACCGGCGCTCGCCGGGGGCGGCGCCCACCGGCTCGTACAGCGAGAGCGCGAACTTCCGGTCGCTGGCGGCGAGCCGCTCCAGGTGGATCAGGTCGGCGACGGCGGCGCGCGGCGAGTGGTCGGCCTTGTAGCCCTCGGCGAAGGAGGTGCCGTAGCGGCGCAGCAGTTCCGCGGCGCGCTCCTCGCCGCACTCGGCGATCAGCGCTTCCTGGAAGCCGTCGGCCCAGGAGCGGGCGGCCTCGACGAGGCGGCTCTCGATGCGCTCGACGTCGCCGTCGGTCAGGGCGGGCAGCTCGGTGCCCTGCGGGACGCGGATGACGAAGTGGATGCGGGAGAGGATCGACTCGGTGTTCCAGGCGGTGAAGTCGACGCTGATGCCGCCGAGCTCCTCCTTCAGGATGTCCATCAGGCGCAGTCGGACGCCGGTGGTGAACCGGTCGCGCGGCAGGTAGACGAGGGCCGAGTAGTAGCGGCCGTACTCGTCCTGGCGCAGGTACAGCCGCAGCCGGCGGCGCTCCTGCAGGTACAGGACGGAGGTGACGATGGACTGCAGCTGGTCGACCGGGGTCTGGAACAGCTCGTCGCGCGGGTAGGTCTCCAGGATCTGCGTCAGGTCGCGGCCGTCGTGGCTGGCCGGCGAGAAGCCCGCACGGTCCAGGACCTCGGCGACCTTGCGGCGGACGACCGGGACGCGGCGCACGGACTCGGTGTACGCGGCGGAGGAGAACAGGCCGAGGAAGCGGCGCTCGCCGACGACGTTGCCGTCGGCGTCGAACTTCTTGACGCCGACGTAGTCGAGGTACGAGGGCCGGTGCACGGTGGAGCGGCTGTTGGCCTTGGTCAGCACGAGCAGGCGGTGCTCGCGGGCCTTGGCGCGGGCGTCGGCCGGCAGCCGGTTGAAGGACGGCGAGACGGGGTGGCCGTCGTCCTTGCCGCTGTGGTGCGGGTCGGAGCGCAGGATGCCGAGGCCGGTGCCGGGGACGGCGCTCAGGGAGTCGCCGTCGACGAGGTTGTACTCGCGGTAGCCGAGGAAGGTGAAGTGGTCGTCGGCGAGCCAGCGCAGCAGCTCGCGGGCCTCTTCGAGCTCGTACTCGCGCAGGTCCGGGGCGGTGGGCTCCTCGGGCAGGCCTTCGGCGATGCGCAGCGCGGCGTCGCGCATCTTCTCCCAGTCCTCGACGGACTCGCGTACGTCGGACAGGACGCGCAGCAGGTCGACGTTGATCTGCTTGAGGTCGGCGCGGTCGGTCTCACGGTCGATCTCGACGTGGATCCAGGACTCGACGAGGGAGTCGTGGGGGCGCGAGGTGCGGGGGCCGTGCGCGTCGCAGTCGGGCCCGAGGATCTCGATCAGCTTGCCGGTGACGTCACGGCGGACGACGACCTGCGGGTGGATCACGACGTGGATGCCGCGGCCCTGGCGGGACAGCTCGTTCGTCACGGAGTCCACGAGGAAGGGCATGTCGTCGGTGACCACCTCGACGACGGAGTGGCTGGAGGTCCAGCCGTTCTCCTCGACCGTGGGGGTGTGCACGCGCACGTTCGCGGTGCCCTGCGGCCGGTTCTCGGCGAGCCGGTAGTGGGCGAGCGCGGCTCCGAACACGTCGACCGGGTCCCGGTCCATGAGGTCCTCGGGTGCCGTGTGCAGGTAGTAGCGCTGGAGGTAGGAGAGCACCGCGTCCTGGTCTGGACGCTCTCCCTGCTCGGACCCAGTCGGAAGTAGCCCCCCGGCCGGGCTGTGCTCAGCTACCCGGGCCGCCCGTGCGAGCAGCTCGGCCTTTGCTTCGTCCAGCTTGGTCTGCATGTCCTCTGGCTCCTGTCGCGCGCCATTGCGTGACGTAGGTGAAGGAAGGAATGGCATAGCTCCGCGAGGCGGGGTGTCCGTCCGGGATCGACGCTATGCCGTCGAGAGAGCCGACCGGGAGGGAATGAGCCAAGATCGGCTGGAGGTCCCGGTGGCGGGGATCAGCGAAGGCCCGGGCACGGTCGTGCGCCGGGCGCAGGCCGGAGGCTCCAGTGCCCCCGAGGACTATCGCGCTGATCACGGGTACCAGGCTATCCCGACCTACCCCCAGGTCGTCATTCGCTGCATCTGTATAAATCTTGGGGTGAAACTTTGACGGTTTGGCCAGCGACGTGACCGGACTGTCCGTGCAGCGGGCTGTCCAGTCACAATTCGGCCAGCTCGCGAGCTGTCCATACCGCCTCGGCCAGGGTGTCCACGACCGGCACACCGGCCGATTCCAGACTGCTGCGGCTGTGCGAACCGCCGGTGTAGAGGACCGCCCGGGCACCCACGTGAGCGGCGGCCAGTGCGTCGTCCACGGCGTCTCCGATGAGGACCGTACGGCCCACCGTCACACCCGTCCCGTCCAGGGCGGCCAAGTGGCGTACGAGGTGTCCCGCCTTGGAGGTGTGGGAGGGGCCGACCCGCCCGTCGACGCGCAGGAAGTGGTGGTCGATGCCGTGGGTCCGGACCAGCGGTACGAGCTTCTCGTGGGGCGCGAGGGACAGCAGGGACTGGGTGAGCCCGTCCCGCTGCCACTCCTGGAGCAGCTCCCGGGCGCCCTCGGCGAGCCCGGCGTCCTCGGCGGCCGCCCAGTAGTGCCGGTGGAAGGCCTCGTCCATGACCACCCACTCCTCGTCGGTGGGCAGCCGTCCCATGAGGCGCTCGTAGAACTTCGGCACCGGTACGACGTACAGGTCGCGGTAGGTCTCCAGAGTGATCGGCGCGAAGCCGAGCTCGGCGAAGGAGGCGTTGGTCGCGAGTATGACGGCGTCGATGTCGTGGAGGAGGGTGCCGTTCCAGTCCCAGACGATGTGCTTCTCGGTCACTTCAGCAACCCCGGAATCTCCTGCACGCCGAACCACAGCAGCTCGTGGTCCTCGGCTCCGTCGACGATGAACTGCGCGTCCGCGTCCCCGCCGTCCGCGGCGGCGAGGGCCTGCGCGGCGGCGGCCACGTCCTCGTCGGCGTCATCGGCGTCCACGTGCACGGCGGCGGCCACCGTGAGGCGTACGGCGGCGGCCAGGCTCACCTGGCCGAGCGTGGCCTCGTCGACGCCGGGGGTGGCGGTGGCGGCCTTGTCGTCGACGTCGAGGGCTACGACGACCCGGCGGCGCGGCGCGTCGGCGTCCGCCGCGAGCAGCCGCAGGGAGGCGGCCGCCGCCCGGTTCAGGGCCGCGTACTCCAGCTCCTCGATGTCGTCCGACACGTACCACTCGCGGAGCCCGGGGGTGACGGCGTACGCCCGCAGCGGGGCGGGGCCCAGCTCACCCGCCTTGTGCACCTCGGCGAGCCCGGGGAGGGTCAGGGGGACGTACACACGCATGGCCGGCTGCTTTCAGTAGTCGGAAAACTCCACCAGGATACGACTCGGAGGGTCCGGCAGGGTGACGGAGTCCGTACCCCTTCGAGGTGCCGGAACAGGACCCCCGGCCGTCCACCCCGCTCCCCGGACGCACCGCTCCGGGCCCGCGGAGGGGCCGGCGCGCACTCGGATAGGTGAACCGGCGCGGCGGGCCGCCCGGCCGCGCGCGTGGTTGCGGAGCGTGTTCGGCGGCCGTAGAAGATCCCCATCAAGTTACCGCCCGGTACTCATCCGGGCCCGGCCTGTTCGGGGGCAGATCGCGATGGACACGACGACGCGCGGCACGATCGGCAACGACGGGAGCCGCCGCCGGCCGGCAGGCCGGCCCGGGACCCGGCCCGCAGGGCGGCGCGACCCGCGGCGTCCGGCAGGACCCCCGCGCACCCTGCGGCTCGGCCCGCACCACTGGTTCGCCGAACACCTCCTCGCGGTGGTCAGCGGCCGCCGCCCGGTCCACTCGCTCCTGGGCCACACCGTCGGCCCCGCCTACCAGCAGCTGGTCACCCTGGCCCCCGCGGGCCCCCTCCGCGACCGCCTCCGTCCGGTCATCCGCCAGTGCGGCCGCTTCACCCCCGGCCCCGGCGTCATCGAAGCCTTCGCCCGCATCGCCACGGGCGACCGCCTCACCGCCATGGCCTTCCGCCTGGAGCAGGGCCCGGACCTGCGCTGGCGCTGCGCAGCGGTAGAACTTCAGGGCCCCCTCCCCTGAGCCCCCTCATCAGCCCTACCCGGCGTCTCCCGTTCCGCCCGGCGTCACGACCCCCTACCCGGGCGCCTCCAGCCCCGCCCGGCGTCACGAGCCGCTACCGGGCGTCTCCACAGCCCCTACCCGGCGTCACGAGCCCCACCGCGGCGTCACGAGCCCTACCCGGCGTCTCCAGCCCCGCCCCGGCTCTCCAGGCCCGCCCGACCATCTCCAGCCCCGCCGGCGTCTGAGGCGCGAGGTCCGGGGCGGAGCCCCGATCTGGGAGCCCTGCCCGGCGTCCTCCCAGCTCGCCGTCACCACCCAGCCCCGCCGGCGTCTGAGGCGCGGGGTCGGGGGCGGAGCCCCAGGTGCGGCGCCGGCGCCACACCCGCCCCCTCACGACGCGGCCGGGGCCGGACACCACCCACGGTGTCCGGCCCCGGCCGAGAGATCAGCGACCCCGAAGGGTCACTTCTTGCGGCGCCGCCCGCCGGCGGCCTTCGCCGCCTTGCGCCGCTCCGCCCGCGTCATCCCGTCGCCGTCGCCACCCGCGCCCTCGGACTCGAAGTCGCCCTCGACGACACCGCCCTCGCCGTCCACCGTCGGCGCCGAGAAGTGCAGCCGGTCCGGCCGCTGCGGAGCGTCCAGACCCTTCGCACGGATCTCCGGACGGCCGGCCCCGGCCGCCGCCGGCTCCTTCGTCAGCGACGGCGCCGCGTCCTGCACCGGAAGCTCCTCGACCTGCTGCTCGACCTGGACCTCCAGGTTGAACAGGTAGCCGACGGACTCCTCCTTGATGCCTTCCTGCATGGCGTTGAACATGTCGAAGCCCTCGCGCTGGTACTCGACCAGCGGGTCCTTCTGGGCCATCGCGCGCAGGCCGATGCCCTCCTGCAGGTAGTCCATCTCGTACAGGTGCTCACGCCACTTGCGGTCCAGCACCGACAGCACCACGCGCCGCTCCAGCTCGCGCATGATCTCGGAGCCGAGCGTCTTCTCGCGCGTCTCGTACTGCTCGTGGATGTCGTCCTTGACGGACTCCGCGATGAACTCGGCGGTGATCCCCGCACGGTCGCCGGCGGCCTCCTCCAGCTCCTCGATGGTGACCTTCACCGGGTAGAGCTGCCGGAAGGCGTTCCACAGCCGCTCCAGGTCCCACTCCTCCGCGAAGCCCTCGACCGTCTCGGCCGCGATGTACGCGTCGATCGTGTCGTCCATCATGAAGCGCACCTGCTCCTGCAGGTCCTCGCCCTCCAGGACGCGGCGGCGCTCGCCGTAGATGACCTCGCGCTGGCTGTTGAGGACCTCGTCGTACTTCAGGACGTTCTTGCGCGTCTCGAAGTTCTGGGTCTCCACCTGCGACTGGGCCGACGCGATCGCGCGCGTCACCATCTTGTTCTCGATCGGCACGTCGTCCGGCACGTTCGCCATCGCCATGACGCGCTCGACCATCTGCGCCTTGAACAGGCGCATCAGGTCGTCGCCCAGCGACAGGTAGAAACGGGACTCGCCCGGGTCGCCCTGTCGGCCGGAGCGGCCGCGCAGCTGGTTGTCGATGCGGCGCGACTCGTGGCGCTCGGTGCCCAGCACGTACAGCCCGCCGAGCTCCTTGACCTCCTCGAACTCGGCCTTCACGGCCGCCTCGGCCCGGGTGAGCGCCTCGGGCAGGGCGTGCGCCCACTCCTCGATGTGCTCCTCCGGGTCCAGGCCGCGCTGGCGCAGCTCGGCCTCCGCGAGGTCGTCCGGGTTGCCGCCGAGCTTGATGTCCGTACCGCGGCCGGCCATGTTCGTGGCGACGGTGACCGCGCCGCGGCGGCCGGCCTGGGCGACGATCGTCGCCTCACGGTCGTGCTGCTTGGCGTTGAGCACCTCGTGCGGGATGCCGCGCTTGGAGAGCTGCTGGGAGAGGTACTCGGACTTCTCGACCGACGTCGTACCGACGAGGATCGGCTGGCCCTTCTCGTGCTTCTCCGCGATGTCGTCGACGACGGCGGCGAACTTCGCGACCTCGGTCCGGTAGATCAGGTCCGGCTGGTCCTTGCGGACCATGTCGCGGTTGGTCGGGATCGGGACGACACCGAGCTTGTAGATCTGGTGGAACTCGGCGGCCTCGGTCATGGCCGTACCGGTCATGCCCGACAGCTTCGAGTAGAGGCGGAAGAAGTTCTGCAGGGTGATCGTGGCGAGGGTCTGGTTCTCGTCCTTGATGTCCACCCCTTCCTTCGCCTCGATCGCCTGGTGCATGCCCTCGTTGTAGCGGCGGCCGGCGAGGATACGGCCGGTGTGCTCGTCGACGATCATGACTTCGCCGTCGATGACGACGTAGTCCTTGTCGTTCTTGAAGAGCTCCTTGGCCTTGATCGCGTTGTTGAGGTAACCGACGAGCGGGGTGTTCACCGACTCGTAGAGGTTCTCGATGCCGAGCCAGTCCTCGACCTTGGCGACGCCGGACTCGTGGATGGCGACGGTGCGCTTCTTCTCGTCGACCTCGTAGTCGCCGGTCTCCTCGATGCCCTTCAGCGGCTGGCCGGCCTCGCCCTTGGTCAGGCGGGTCACCAGCTTCGCAAAGTCGCCGTACCACTTCGTGGCCTGGTCGGCCGGGCCGGAGATGATCAGCGGGGTGCGGGCCTCGTCGACCAGGATCGAGTCGACCTCGTCGACCACGGCGAAGTTGTGGCCGCGCTGGACGAGCTCGTCCTGGGACCACGCCATGTTGTCGCGCAGGTAGTCGAAGCCGAACTCGTTGTTCGTGCCGTAGGTGATGTCGCAGTTGTACTGCTCGCGGCGCTGCGCCGGCGACATGTTCGCCAGGATGCAGCCGACCTCCAGGCCGAGGAACTTGTGCACCCGGCCCATCAGCTCGGAGTCGCGCTCGGCGAGGTAGTCGTTCACCGTGATCAGGTGGACGCCCTTGCCGGACAGGGCGTTCAGGTACGCGGGAAGCGTACCGACGAGGGTCTTGCCCTCACCGGTCTTCATCTCGGCCACGTAGCCGAGGTGCAGCGCCGCGCCACCCATGATCTGGACGTCGTAGTGCCGCTGGCCGAGAACGCGCTTGGCCGCCTCGCGTACGGTCGCGAAGGCCTCGGGCAGCAGGTCGTCCAGGCTCTCGCCGTCCTGGAAACGCTGCTTGTACTCGTCCGTGAGCGCTCGCAACTCGGCGTCGGAGAGGTTGACGAAGTCCTCTTCGATGGAGTTGACCTGGTCCGCGATGCGGTGCAGTTTGCGCAGGATCTTGCCTTCGCCTGCACGCATGAGCTTGTTGAAGACGGACACCGAGGTTTGTCTCCTTGCCGGTCGGGCCTGGGCACTGTACGTACCACGGGCACGGCAGGTGGGCCCCACCGCAACGGCCATCGTAAGCGAGGACGTGGCCACGTCGGGAGGTCCGCCGTTCCCGTGGGGGCACGGGTGCCCGGATTGAGAACGTACGGGGTACACGGAAGGTGCCGCATCCCCCGGGGGGAATCCCGGAAATCGTTCGCTCCGGACGCTCCGGCGGCAGCAGAATCCGTTCATGGAGCCCATCACACTCACCACGGAACGGCTGGTCCTGCGGCCTTTCGTCCCCGCCGACGAGGACGAGGTCTACGCGGCGGCGCAGGACCCGGCCATCCAGCGCTGGACCCTGGTCCCCTCCCCCTACGAGCGTGCGCACGCGCACGCCTTCGTGAACGAGCTCGTGCCGAACGGCTGGCGCGAGGACACGGCCTACCCCTTCGCCGTCCGCCTCGGGGCCGAGGGCCCGCTGGTCGCGGCCGTCGGCGTGCACGTCCACGGCGCCGAGTCGTACGAGATCGGCTACTGGGCGGTGAAGGAGCACCGCGGACGCGGCTACATGACCGAGGCCGTGACGGCCGTCGCCCGCTGGGCCTTCACCGCGCTCGGCGTCACACGCCTGGAATGGCGCGCCGAGCTGGGCAACGAGGGCTCGAAGGCCGTGGCCGAGAAGGCCGGCTTCCAGGTCGAGGGGGTCCTGCGGGCCGGCATCGAGCAGCGGGGCACCTCCCGCGACTGCTGGGTCGGCGCCCTGCTCCCCTCCGACCTCGGCCTCCCCCCGCGGCTGCCCTACCTGCCCGCTGTCAGTGGCCCCGCCTAGGCTGCGGACATGACGCCGCTCTCCCTCTCCGCCGACGAGGCCCGCCGGATCGCCCTGCGCGCACAGGGCTTCCTCGGGGCACCCGACCGCCGCGGAGGGGTGCGCGGAGTCCTGCGCCACCTGGGCGCCGTACAGCTGGACACCATCTCGGTGCTGGCCCGCTCGCACGAGCTGATCCCGTACGCACGCCTCGGCGCGGTCGGCCGCGACACCGTGGAGCGGGCGTACTGGTCCGACCGCCACGCCTTCGAGTACTGGTCGCACGCCGCCTGCATCCTCCCCATCGAGGAATGGCCGCATTTCGCCTTCCGCCGCCGGGCCAACCGGGCGCGCGGCCACCGCTGGCACATCCTCCAGGACAAGGAGCGCTCGACGCAGGGGGTCCTGGACCGGCTGAAGTCCGACGGCCCGCTCACCTCCACCGAACTGGGCGGCGCGAAGAACGGCGGTGAGTGGTTCGAGTGGTCCGAGACCAAGATCGCGGTGGAGTGGCTCCTCGACACCGGCGAGGTGGTCTGCAGCGAACGCCGCGGCTGGAAGCGGGTCTACGACCTCCCCGAGCGCGCCGTTCCCGACCGGCTGCTCCACGACGACCTGGACGACCGCGAGTGCATGCGCCGCCTGGTCGCCCTGGCCGGCCGGTCGCTGGGCGTCGGCACCCGCCGCGACATCGCGGACTACCACCGCCTCAAGGGGGAACAGGTCGACGCGGTGATCGCCGACTCCGGGCTGGTCCCGGTCGAGGTCGAGGGCTGGTCCAAGCCCGCCTGGGCGGACCCCGCCGCCCTCGCCGCGGCCCCCCGGGGCCGCCACCGCACGACGCTGCTGTCGCCCTTCGACTCCCTGGTCTGGGACCGCCCCCGCACGGAGCGGATCTTCGGCTTCACCCACCGCCTCGAGGCGTACGTTCCCAAGCCGAAGCGGATACACGGCTACTTCGCGATGCCCCTGCTGGCGGGCGGCCGGCTGCAGGGCCGCGTGGACCCGGCCCGCGAGGGCCGCACGCTGGTCGCCCGGCAGCTCTCGCTGACCTCGCCGAAGGCCGCGGGCCCGATGGCACGGGCCCTGCGGGAAGCGGCGGAATGGGTCGGCTGCGAGGACGTACGGATCGAGCGCGCGGGCTCGCCCGCGGAGGCGGCGGCCGTCACGGCGGAGCTCGCCGCGCTCTAGCGCTGGTCCGGGCGACGGGGCCCGGTCGACGCGTCAGCGGATTTCGAGGATCTTCTCGCGCATCGCGTAGACCACGGCTTCCATCCTGGAGTGCAGCTGCAGCTTCTCCAGGATGTTGCGGACGTGGTTCTTCACGGTGTTCTCGGAGATGAACAATTCCTTCGCGATGTCGCGGTTGTTCATGCCGGTGGCCACCAGCTTGAGGACCTCCAGCTCCCGGTCCGTCAGCCTCGGCGCCGGCACCAGCCGGCGCTCGTCGGTCCGCTGGATCATCGACTTGAACTCGGTGAGCAGCTTCGACGCCATCGAAGGGCTGATCTGCGACTGGCCGTCCGCCACGGCCCGGATCGCCGTGGCCACCTCGTCCGTCGAGATCTCCTTCAGGAGGTACCCGGTCGCGCCCGCCTTGATCGCGTCGTAGAGGTCCGCCTCCTCGTCGCTGATCGTCAGCATGATGATCTTCGCGGACGGGGCCACCTCCTTGATCGAGGTGCACGCCTCGATGCCGCCGCGCCGGGGCATCCGCACGTCCATCAGCACGATGTCCGGCAGCAGATCGGCCGCCTTGTCCACCGCCTCCGCGCCGTCCCCGGCCTCGCCGACGACCTGGATGTCCTCCTCCTGCGCGAGGACGATCTCCAGCCCCCGCCGGAAGAGCGCGTGGTCGTCGACCACGAGCACCCGGATCGGTTCCCCGGCCGGCGAGCCGGCGGGCCCTGCCGACGGGTCCGCGCCGCGGCAGCCCGCGCCGTCGTCCCCGCGCACCGGCCCGAAGCTGTCCGCCATCGTTCCTCCCCCTGCATGTGCTGAGCTGCTGGGCCAACCGGTCACACAACGCGGCCGGTTGACTGCCCGCCATGATTCCATGCCCGCGCAACGGCGCGGGGGGCCGCCGAGGACCCGCCTGGCGCAATACCCGTCATGCAGGTGCCCCCGCGGAGACGCCGGAGCGCCTCCGCGGGGGCAACGAACGGTCTGTTCAGCCGCCGAGCGCGCCGCCTGCGCCGCCCCGCGGCTCCTCCGAGCTGGAGGCACCGTCGGGGTTCACGTGGATGACGCCGTAGTCGTACGCGTGACGTCGGTAGACCACGCTGGGCAGCTTCGTCTCGGAGTCGACGAACAGATAGAAGTCGTGGCCGACCAGCTCCATCTCGTACAGAGCCTGGTCGAGCGACATGGGTGCGGCCGAGTGGGTCTTCTCGCGGACGATGAGCGGGCCTTCGCCCTGCACCTCGATGGGCCCGATCCGGGTGATCGGAACCCCGTCCGTCTTCTCCTCGGTGACCACCTGGCCGCTGCCGTTGAGCGACGCGACGCCCGGCACGACGTCGGCGACCTCTGCCGCCGAGAGCCGGCCGTTGCCACGGCGGGTGTATCGCTTGTCGTGCTGCTTGCGCAGCCGGGCCTCCAGCTTGTCCTGAGCGAGGTCGAGCGCCGCGTACGGGTCGGCGGCGGCGGCCTCGGCCCGGATCACCGGGCCCCGCGAACGCAGGGTGATCTCCACGCGGTCGGAACGGTCGGCCTGGCGCGGGTTGTGCTCCTTGGACACCTCGACGTCCAAGCTGATCACCTTGGCGTCGAGCTTCTGGATCCGCTCCGGATTCAGCTTCTCGGCCACGTGCTTGCGGAACCGCTCGGGCACCTCGGTCTTGCGGCCCTTGACGACGATGTCCACGCAGAACTCCGTTCCCGGATAGCTCCGCCCGACGGGGCGAAGCGTCTCCCTTTCGCACCAGACTCCGGTGAAGGCCGGAGCCTCGGACTTGGCGACTTTCACCTCCTCCTCCCCCATCGGCAAGATCGCAACCCACCGACTTCGGAGTCGAGAGACAGCCTCCTGAGTTCCTTACAACCGAACATATCCCTCTATGACGGTTGTCGGCACCCGCTACCGGAATGTACTTCCAGTCAGGTGGCTGTTCCCTCTTACTACCTGCAACGATGGGCCTTCCCCGCCAGTTCCAAATCTATTCACGAGATTTTTGACCTGTACGCGTAGCAGGCCGGCGGGGGACCGCCCCAGGGAGCCGGCGGAAGGAGTCCGCGGGCGCGGCGACCACCGCTGCCCGCAGCACGTACCCGGGGCCCGCCGTCAGCCCCGCGGTGCGCACCGCCCGGGCCGCCTCCGCCAGCGTCGCCCCGGTGGTGATCAGGTCGTCCACGATGACGATCCCGGCCCCGTCCGTCAGCCGCGCCCCGTCCCGGCACACCGCCAGCGCCCCCGCGAGGTTCTCCCGGCGCTGCCGGGCCCCGAGCCCCGCCTGGTCCGCGACCGCCCGCCGCAGCCGCAGTACGGGCGCCACGCGCGCGGGAACACCGGCCCGCCGCAGCCTCCCCGCGGCGGCCAGGGCGATCCTGCGCGCGGGATCGTGCCCGCGCGCCCGGACCTGCCGCCGCGCCGAGGGCACCGGCACCAGGGCCACTTCCGCCGGCCCCGTGGGGCCGAGGCCGTCCGCATCCCGGGGCCGGCCCGCCAGCACGGCCCCTGCCAGGGCCTCGCCGAGCATCCCGGCCAGCGGCAGCGCCCCGCGCTCCTTGTGGGCCAGCAGGAGGGCCCGTACGCCCCCCTCGTAGACGGCGGCGGCGTGGACCACCGGCAGCCCCTCGGGCCGCGGGGAAGGCCGCACCGGCCCCGCACCGGCCCCGCTCAGCACCTCCCGGCAGCCCGCGCACACCAGCACCCGGACCGCTCCGCAGCCGGCGCAGTCGACCGGCAGGACCAGCCCGGCCAGCTCCTGCCACCAACCGCGCACCACTCCAGACTGACGGCGGCGGACGGCGCCCGCCACCCCTGTGGACGGAGCCCGCAACCGAGCCCGCGGCCGCAGGTCAGCCCGGGTACACCGGAGCCTGGCCGCCCGCCGCCACCGTGCGCCACTGCGCCCCCGGCGGCAGGTACACGATCCCGTCCTCCGAGAACGCCACCACCGGCTTCGGCTTCGACTCGTCCTCCGACGCCGCTGCCGCGACCGCGGACAGCCCCGCCGCCCCGGGCAGGCTCGCCGCGACCATCGAGCCGTCCGCCAGCATGTAGCGGGCCTGCTGCACCCCGCCGCTCTCCCGGCCCACCACGAGCAGCCGCCCGTGCGGCGCCCAGCTCATCGTCGTCACGTCCGCCATCTGCGGGGCCGCCGGGCGCAGCTCCCGCACCGACACCGCCGAGGCGTCGCCCTTCGCGTCGGGCCGTTCTATCCGCCCGACGTACAGGTTCTTGCGGCTGTTCTTCTCCACCAGCAGCGCGATCCGCACCCCGTCGGAGGAGGCCTTCAGTGAGGCGATCCGCCCGCCGTCCAGCCCGGCCACCTGCACCTTCTCCGGGGTCCCGGCCCCGCCGGGCACCCGCCACAGCCCCGGGTGCTGCGCGTCGCTGTCCGCGACCCACAGGTCACCGGCCGCGTCCCAGCTGGGCGCCGTCAGCGTGCTCCCCTTGCCGACCGGCAGCGGCTGCGGCATGGGCCCGCCGCCCACCAGGGGCACCACGTACAGCCCGTGCCCGTCCTGGGAGACCACGGCCGCGCGCCGCTCGTCGTACGTCACGGCCGCCGAGCCGACCTTGAAGGCGGGCTGGGTGGTCAGCGGCCCCGGCACCGGCTCGGCCTTCTGCTGTTCCTCGCTGGTCACGTCCAGCTTCATCCGGACCAGCCGCTTCTCGTTGTCGACGAAGTACTGGTAGTCGGGGATCCGCGGCCGGTTGGCGATCGCGGCCGCGTTCAACTCGGTCACCGAGCACAGCGAGGACGACTTGTCGTCGGAGCGCAGGATTTCGACCTGGTCGAGCCGGGAGCCCGTCAGGTCCTTGACCGTGTACAGGAGTTGGGTGGCCATCTTCTTGCACTGCGGCTGGGCGACGTTGTCGGCCTTGTCGTTGAGCGGCACCCGCAGGGTGTTCTGGCCGTCGTACGAAAGGGACTTGGTGCCCTCGCGCAGTTCCGTGCCGGTCGGGAAGCTGGACTCGACGACGGGGCCGAGCCACCTGGACGGCCCGGCGAGCAGCGACTGCACCGTCTGCGTGGTGGGGTCCATCCGCGAGTCCGGATCGGTGCGCTGGCGCACGTAGACGGGGTCGGCGACGAGCGTGCCGCCCGCGAAGTAGTACTTGTTGACCGGCATGTAGATGCGCTGGAAGTCCGACTCGCTGAGCACGAGGCCGTTGGGCGGCTGCGAGATCCGCCACTGCTTGTCCTCGTCCTGGACGAGCTGGAGGTACTCCTCGTACTTCTCGCCGCCGGTCTGCGGCTGGTACGCGCTGCGCTCGTCCACGGTCGCGAGCTTCGTGCCGGTCACCTTCCAGCGGGGCCCGTCCGGGTCCTTCTCGCCGCGGATCGAGACCCGGTCGAGGCCGGACGAGAGCACGGTGACGGCGGAGCTGGGCTTCCAGCTCTTCGCGGCCTCCTCGGTGAGGTACTTGCGGGCGGTTTCCAGCTGCGGATCGTCGCTGGTCATCGCCTCCAGGAAGCCGTCGACGATGTCGGCCGCGCTCGCCTTGTCGGCGGGCGGTACGCCGAAGACGCGGACCTGGGAGTCGACGCCCTGAGAGGCCTGCACCGGGCGGATCTCTCCGTGGTCGGGCATGGAGGCGCAGCCGGCCAGCAGCAGCCCGGCCGCGCCGAAGGCGTACGCCCGCAGGGTGCGCAGTCGCCGTCCCCGTACCCGCACGCCCCCGGGCCGCGCGTTCTCGGGCTCAGCGTCCATCGGCTCGGTCCTCCTGTTGTGCCTGGTCGGCCGGGCGGGCCACCACCCGGGCCCCGTTGCCCGGCAGGGCCGTCGGGTCGGCGGGGACCGGCAGCGCTCCGGTGACCGGCGACCGCGGCGGTATCGGCGACCGGTCGCCGGCGTCCGGGGCCGGCCGGTCCGCCCCCCGGCCCGCGGCCTCGGCGGCGGCCCTGGCCCGGTTGGCCCGGGAGTCCTCGGGTTCCAGCGGGATGGGCGAGCCCCGCAGCGGCTCGTCGGCCGTGCGCGGCAGGGTCAGGCGGAACTGCGAGCCGCCGCCCGGCTCGCCCCAGGCCTGCAGCCAGCCGCCGTGCAGCCGGGCGTCCTCGACGGCGATGGACAGGCCGAGGCCGGTCCCGCCGGTCGTGCGCGCCCGTGCCGGGTCGGCCCGCCAGAAGCGGTTGAAGACGCGGGTGGCCTCGCCGGGCTTCAGCCCGACGCCGTAGTCCCGTACGGCGACGGCGACGGCCCCGCCCGCGGACGCCAGCCGGACCACCACGTCGCGGCCCTCGCCGTGCTCCACGGCGTTGACGACGAGGTTGCGCAGCACCCGCTCGACGCGCCGCGAGTCGGCCTCGGCGATGACCGGCTGGGTGTCGCCGAGGACCCGGATCCGCGTGCCCTTGTGCTCGGCGAGCGGCTCGGCCCCGTCGATGACGCGGCGTACGACGTCCCGCAGGTCGATCGGCTCGGCCTCCAGGGCCGCGGCCCCTGCGTCGAAGCGGCTGATCTCGAGCAGGTCGGAGAGGAGCGACTCGAACCGGTCCAGCTGCCCGGCGAGCAGCTCGGCGGAGCGCGCGGTGATCGGGTCGAAGTCGACCCGGGCGTCGTGGATGACGTCGGCCGCCATCCGCACCGTCGTCAGCGGGGTCCGCAGCTCGTGCGAGACGTCCGAGACGAACCGGCGCTGCATCCGCGACAGCTCCTCCAGCTGCTGGATCTTCAGCTGGAGGTTCTGCGCCATCTTGTTGAAGGCCTCGCCCAGGCGCGCGATGTCGTCCTCGCCGGTGACCTTCATCCGCTCCTGGAGCCGCCCGGCCGAGAGCCGCTCGGCGATCCCGGCGGCCATCCGTACGGGGGACACGACCTGGCGCACGACGAGCCAGGCGATGCCGCAGAGCAGGACGACGACGAACAGGCCCGCGGTCACGATGGTGACCTTGATCAGGTTGAGGGACTCCTCCTCCTGCGTGAGCGGGAAGAGGTAGTACAGGTCGTACGGGTCCCCGTTGATGTCGGTGAGCCGCTTGCCGACGACCAGCGCCGGCTCCGGGGCCTTGTCCCCGGCCCCCGCCGTGTAGCGGATCTCGGAGAAGGTCTTGAACGCGCCGGTCGCGTGGTTGACGGCCCGGCGCAGCTTCACGGGCACGCTGGCCGTCGGGTCGACGTTGCCGGAGGCACGGGCGCCCTTGACGCCCTGCGTCCCGGGCAGCGGCTGCTCTCCGGTGCCGGCGCCGAGCGCGACGACCTCGAAGGCGGTCTGGCCGCCACTGGCCAGCTGCTTGACCAGGGAGTTCATCCAGGTGCTGGCGTCCCGGCCGACCTTGTTGTCGGTGGCGTCGGGTCCGTCCACGGTGGCGGGGGCGTTGGCCTTCTCCTGCGCGACCGCGAACCCGCCCGCCGCCTGGCTCTGCGCCGCCTGCTCCTTGGCCTCGAGCAGCCCCTTGCTGACCTGGGCGATCACGACGACGCCCAGGGCCAGGACCACGGCGAGCGAGATCAGCAGGGTGGCGGCGACCACCCGGAGCTGGATGTTGCGGCGCCACAGCCGGACAGCCGGAACCAGCGGCCGGCGTACGAGGCGTACGAACAGCCGCAGCACGGGGCTGCCGGGCGCCCCCGCCCGGAACGGCCGGCCGGCCCAGAGGCTGCGCCAGCGGGAACCGCCGCGGCCGCGGCCGGACGCGGCGGACGTGCCGGACTGCACCTCAGCTGGGTCCGGCCTTGTAGCCGACACCGCGCACCGTCACGACGATCTCGGGGCGCTCCGGGTCCTTCTCCACCTTGGAGCGCAGACGCTGCACATGCACGTTGACCAGGCGCGTGTCGGCCGCGTGCCGGTAGCCCCAGACCTGCTCCAGCAGTACCTCGCGGGTGAACACCTGCCAGGGCTTGCGCGCGAGGGCGACCAGCAGGTCGAACTCGAGCGGGGTCAGGGCGATCGAGGCACCGTCCCGCTTGACCGAGTGCCCGGCCACGTCGATGACCAGGTCACCGATGGCCAGCTGCTCGGGTGCGGGCTCCTCCGACCGGCGCAGACGGGCCCGGATGCGGGCCACCAGCTCCTTCGGCTTGAACGGCTTGACGATGTAGTCGTCGGCCCCGGACTCCAGGCCCACGACCACGTCCACCGTGTCGCTCTTGGCGGTGAGCATCACGATCGGCACACCGGACTCGGCCCTGATCAGCCTGCACACCTCTATGCCGTCCCGTCCGGGCAGCATGAGGTCGAGCAGTACCAGGTCCGGCTTCGCCTCCCGGAAGGCAGCAAGTGCCTTGTCACCGTCCGCTACGAACGACGGCTCAAAACCTTCTCCACGCAGCACAATGCCGAGCATCTCGGCCAGCGCGGTGTCGTCGTCGACGACAAGGACGCGTCCCTTCATGGTTGACATCATCCCATTAGCTAATCGTTACCTGGCGGTGAGCTGTCCCACAGCCAAAAGGGCTGGAAATCGCCCCTCGGACCTGCGTGGAGATCAGGTCGACCAGTCTGCCCCGGATCCGGGCGACAATTGAAGGTAAGGGCTGCCGGAGGTCCGGGGGGACGGCCAGGGTTACGGGGGGCTCACAATCCCTTACTCCGTTCGGGACCCCCACGTGGCACGATGGCTGCGACCGGCGCCCCCGCCGCAGCAGGTGCACGTGAAGGAGCGACGATGAACGACTCTCCGGGCTGGGCTACGCCCGGATCCTCTCCGTCCGACGGCGAGCGGCCGGGAACCCCCGCCGACCAGCCGGGCACCGACGGCGGCGCGCAACAGCCCGGCCGGCCGGCCGGCGACCCGAAGTGGTCCGCCGAGCAGCCGCCGCCCGGCCAGTGGTCGAGCCCGGGCACGACGGCTCCGGAAACCCCGGCGCCTCCCGCGCAGCCCGCCGCGGGAGGCTGGGGACAGCGCCAGGACGCCCCGTACGGAGGCCAGGGCGGCCCTCAGTACGGCTACCCGGGCGGACCCGGCCAATGGGGCAGCCCCCCGGCCGCCAAGCCCGGTGTGATCCCCCTGCGCCCCCTGGGGCTGGGGGAGATCCTCGACGGCGCGGTCGCCACCATGCGCACCCACTGGCGCTCGGTGCTGCCCATCACCCTGGTCGTGGCCACGGTCGTCCAGGTGATCAGCGTGTTCGTGCAGAAGTACATGCTGGAGGACGTCGTCCTCGCACCGAACGAGGACCTCACGCCCGAGCAGATGATCGACAGCCTCGGCAGCACCCTGTCGGTGTCGGTGGTGACCCAGTTCATCCAGATCCTCGGCACCATCGTGGTCACCGCGATGCTCACCATGGTTTTCAGCCGGGCCGTCCTCGGCCAGGGCTCCTCGGTCTCCACCGCCTGGCGCGAGGCCCGCCCCCAGCTGCTGCGCCTGATCGGACTCACCCTGCTGCTGGCCCTCGGCGCCGTCCTGATCGGCGCCGTCCTGGTCCTGCCCGGCATCACCGCCGACAGCACGGGCCTGATCGTCCTCGGCTTCGCCGTCTGGCTCCCGCTCCTCGTGTGGCTGGGGATCAAGTTCAGCCTGGCCTCGCCCGCCCTGATGCTGGAGAAGAGCAGCGTCTTCAAGGCCTTCGCCCGGTCCTCGAAGCTGGTCAAGGGCTCCTGGTGGCGTGTCTTCGGCATCACGCTGCTGACCGGGATCATCGCCTTCGTGGTCGGGCTGATGATCGTCGGCCCGCTCCAGCTGGTCGGCCTCCTCGCCTTCGGCGGCGGGTTCGACGCCCTGGAGGACGGCAGCGCCCAGACCGCCTGGGGCCCGCTGATCTTCTCCGCCATCGGTGTGATCATCGCGCAGACCATCGTCATGCCGATCCAGTCCGGCGTCACCGTCCTCCTCTACGTCGACCAGCGCATCCGGCGCGAGGGCCTCGACCTGGAGCTCGCCCGGGCGGCCGGCGTCGAGAACTACGGGTGATGGGCGCGGAGGTCCCGCCGGTGACGACACCGCGCGAGGCCGCCCGTGAGGCGGCCGAGCGCGAGCTGTCCAAGCCGATGTACCACGAGAACGACCCGAGCCTGGTGGACCGCGCGACGCGCGCGTTCTTCGACTGGCTCGACGACCTGTTCGGCGCCGCCTCCGGGGCAACCCCCGGAGGCGCCGTCGGCCTGATCGCCGTCGTCCTCCTGGTCGCCCTGGCCGGAGCGGCCCTGTGGTGGCGCCTGGGCTCCCCGAGCCGCACCACCCCCTCCGCGGGCACCCTCTTCGACGACGGCGTCCGCAGCGCCGCCGACCACCGCAAGGCCGCCGACGCCCACGCCGCCGCCGGCCGCTGGACCGAAGCCGTCCAGGAACGCATGCGCGCCGTCGTCCGCTCCCTGGAGGAGCGCACCCTCCTGGACCACCGCCCGGGCCGCACCGCCGACGAGGCGGCCGCAGAAGCCTCCGCGTCCCTCCCCGCCCACGCCGCGGACCTCCGCGCCGCCGCCCGCACCTTCGACGACGTCACCTACGGCGGCCGCACCGCCGACTCCGACACCTACGCCCGCCTGCGCACCCTCGACCTCGCCCTCACCCACACCAAGCCCCTCCTGACGGGACCCACCCCATGAC